>DASXIG010000692.1:0-9551 GCA_036498105.1 Xanthobacteraceae bacterium
CGGGCGACATCGAGGACGAGGCCTTCATGCGCGGGCTGCCGGGCCCGTTCGATTTCATCGTGCTGGTCGACACCCTGGGCGAGATCGAGGACTGCCAGGCCATGTTCGAGCATCTGCACGGCCTGTGCACGCATTCGACCCGCCTCGTCATCGGTTATTTCTCCCACCTCTGGTATCCCGCGCTGAAGCTCGCCGAAGCGCTCCGGCTCAAGATGCCGCAGCCGCCCCAGAACATTCTTGCGCCCACCGACGTGCGCGCGCTCGCCGCGCTTGCCGATTTCGAGACCGTGAAGGGCGAGCGGAGAATGCTGGTCCCGGAGCGCCTGTTCGGGCTCGCACGCCCGATCAATCGCTTCATCGCTCCCCAGCCGCTCATCAACGCGCTCTGCCTGCGGCACTACACCGTCTGCCGCTCGTTGCGGCAAAGGGCACCCGCGCCCACCTCGGCGAGCATCGTCATCCCCGCGCGCAACGAGCGCGGCAACATCGAGCCGGCGGTGCGGCGCATCCCGCGCTTCGTCGATGACCTGGAGATCATCTTCGTCGAAGGCCATTCCGGCGACGGCACCTGGGAGGAGATCGAGCGCGTCATTGCCGCGCATCCCGAGGCCGACATCAAGGCGCGCCGCCAGCCGAAGACCGGCAAAGCGGACGCCGTGTTCGCGGGCTTCGATGCGGCGCGCGGCGACGTGCTGATCATCCTCGATGCCGATCTGACCGCCCCGCCCGAGCAGTTGCCGAAGTTCTGGGAAGCGATCGCATCGGGCAAGGGCGAGTTCGTCAACGGCACCCGGCTGGTGTACCCGATGCAGGAGGAGGCCATGCGGTTTCTCAACCTCGTGGCCAACTGGACGTTCTCCCTGCTGTTCAGCTGGCTCCTGTCGCAGCGCTTCACCGATACGCTGTGCGGGACCAAGGCGCTGCGGCGCGCCGACTATCTCCGTCTCAAACAGGGGCGCGGCTATTTCGGCGATTTCGATCCGTTCGGGGATTTCGATCTCATCTTCGGCGCCTCGAAGCTCGGGCTGAAGGCGGTCGAGGTGCCGATCCGGTATGCCAGCCGGACCTACGGGGAGACTCAGATCTCCCGCTTCCGGCATGGGCTGATGCTGCTGCGGATGGTGGCGTTTGCGTTCATGCGCATCAAGGCGATGTGAATGGAGGCGCAAGGCGACGCGCTTGCCGACTACCGCGACAGCTGGGCTCGCAAGCCGGTGCTCCGCGCCGTGTACGGCGACTTTTACCAACGCATCGCCGCGGCTTGCCGCCCCGGCGTGACCATCGAGATCGGCGGCGGCATCGGCAATCTCAAAGACCGGCTCGGGAATGTCTTCGCAACCGATATCCAGCCCGCCCCGTGGCTCGACTGTGTGGCGGATGCCCAGCGGCTTCCGTTCGCGTCCGGAGCGGTCGCAAATATCGTCATGGTGGATGTGCTCCATCACATCGAGTATCCGCTCACGTTCTTCCGGGAGGCGGCGCGGGTGCTGCAGCCAAGCGGGCGCGTGCTGATGATCGAGCCGGCGATCACCTGGGGCAGCACGTTGTTTTATCGGCTCTTCCATCACGAGCCCGTGCGCACCGCGGCGGACCCCTTGGCCGCGGGCACGCCGCTTGCCGGGCGCGACCCCTACGATTCGAACCAGGCGGTGCCGACCCTTCTCGCCACGCGCGAGCGCGCGCGCTTCCACCGGCTCCTGCCCGAGCTGCGCATGACGCGGGTTGAATGGTTTGCGCTGGCGGCCTATCCGCTCAGCGGCGGCTTCAAGCCCTGGAGCCTGATCGGCGAAGGCGCAGCGCGCCGGCTGCTGGCGGTCGAGCGCGCGATCGAGCCGGCGCTCGGGCGCTGGATGGCGTTCCGCATGATGCTGACCGTGGAGAAAGCGAGCCGTTAGATGGCTGCCAATCTGTTCGATCTTGCGGGCAAGCGCGTCTACGTGGCCGGCCACACCGGCATGGTCGGCTCCGCGATCGTGCGCCGGCTCGCGGCCACGCCTTGCGAGGTCATGACGGCCGGCCGCGCCGAGGTCGATCTCGAGCGCCAGGAGCAGGCGGAAGCATTTCTGGCAGCACGCAAGCCGGATGTGGTGATAGTCGCGGCCGCCAAGGTCGGCGGCATTCATGCCAACGACGCCTACCCGGCCGAGTTCATCTCGGACAATTTGGCGATCGCGCGCAACACCATCCACGCCAGCCATCTTGCCGGCGTGAGCAAGCTCCTGTTCCTCGGCTCCTCCTGCATCTACCCCAAGCTTGCGCGCCAGCCCATGCGCGAGGAGGAGCTGCTCACCGGGCCGCTCGAGCCCACCAACGAATGGTACGCGGTCGCCAAGATCGCGGGCATCAAGCTGTGTCAGGCCTATCGCCGCCAATACGGCGCCGATTTCATCTCAGTCATGCCGACCAATCTCTATGGCCCCGGCGACAACTATCATCCCGAGAACAGCCACGTGGCGGCGGCGCTGATCCGGCGTTTCCACGAGGCCAAGCATCATCGCGCGCCGTCGGTCACGGTGTGGGGGACGGGCGCGCCGCTGCGGGAGTTCCTGTTCGTGGACGACCTCGCCGATGCCTGCGCGTTCGTGCTCGAGCACTATTCGGACGAGCCGCACGTCAATGTCGGCAGCGGCGAGGAGGTCAGCATCGCCGAGCTTGCCGGGCTGGTCGCCGAGATCGTCGAGTACCGGGGCAAGCTCGTGTTCGATTCCGCGCGGCCCGACGGCATGCCGCGCAAGCTCCTCGACTGCGGCCGGCTCAGCGCGCTGGGCTGGCGCGCGCGCACGCCGCTGCGCGCGGGCCTCGCGCGGGCCTATGCCGCCTTTCTCGCGGGCGAGCGCCGCACCCGCTGATGATCCTCGTCCTGAGGAGGCGCGCGCTTTCTTGAGCGCGCGCCGTCTCGAAGGACGGTCGCAGGCGAAATCGCGCCCGCTGCCATCCTTCGAGACGGTCACGCGCAGCAAGCTGCGCGTGACCTCCTCAGGATGAGGTCGGTGGGTTGACCCAATCGGTTTCATGGAATCGATTCACTCAGCGCGATCCTTCTGTGTACAACCGATGCGGGCGCAAATTTGCGCTCATTGTAAACAACAATGAAATCTACAATGATCATGCGTCTCCAGGTTGAGTGGACGAATCCAGGCCGTTTGCGCGCCGAGCCATCCGGACGTCGTGTTGTTCGAGCTCGATCAGACGCTCCTCGAATTCCCGGGCCTCGAGTGCCTGGACGTAGTTCTCGACCACCTTGCCGAGGCTTGCAGCCTCGGACGGCGTAAGCTCGCCGGTCCCCACGGCCTCGGCAATCCTCGCCATCGCTTCCACGCTGTCAGCGGCAGTTTTGAGAGCTGGAAGCTCGCAGCTGCCGGAATCGTATTTCCGCGCCGGCGCGATGCGGTCGAGACACAGGCGCAGTGCGACAGCGTCGCCGTTCTTGGCCATATCGATGGCTTTGCGCACGAGCTCCTCCAACTCGCCTTCCAGCAACTCGCTGACGAGCACGGAGGCGCGGTTGCGCGAGCCGCGCGGCCGGCCGGCCGGGTTACCACTTTCGCCTTTCTGAAACGGCATGACTGCTCCTCCGGTTTGCGATGGGCGCAATTGGCCCGATAAAAACGCCAAACAAAAAACCCGGCGCTGGGCCGGGCTGCTTCCGAAGGATGACTCTTCCTACTTGAGTGAAAAATGAATGTCAACAGTTTTTTGTTTGCAGCGGCTTTTTTTGAGCCGCATCGCCAATCTCCGGGGCTGTCATGCCCCGCTTCAAGCGCCCCGAAGGAGGAGGATGGTGTCTCGCTTGAAGGGTGCAGCCGATGTAAACTCCCCTGTAAATCCCTGTAAATTACAGGGCGCGGAATGCAGAAACCTGCGAAATAGGGGGCCGGGCTTTCCCGTGTGCTAATATGATTCGATGAAGAAGATTGAAAGACCGAACAACCGCAAGCGCGCGAAGGCGAAAGCCAAGCGCGTGACGATAGGTCTCGCCGGTTTTGGAAAAATCAGTGCGATCGAGGGTCTGCATCTTACCCACGGTATGAAGGCCACCTTCCGCGCACTTAAGCGAAGCGGCGTGTCTCCCCAACAGCGCCGTGCCGCCCTCATCAAGAAATACGGTACCGCATCCTAATTCTGTCGATGTACGACAGCATAGACGATCCGTATAGCTACCCAGGCACCACGGTCCTCAAGAACCGCCGTAATCTCCGCACTCAAGAAGCCCTCGACCGCTTTGAGTTGGCGATGACCGCCATGCGGTCAACGCTATTCATCCGTTCCGTGACGATAGCGGTCGAAGCAAAATGGCGTTTATGACGTTACTTGGCGTTCGCGCTGGCCATTCGTTGCATCTCAACAAGATTGAGCCGGCCGACTTCATGATCGCGATGATCCTGAATTTCCAGGGCGACGAAGGGCGCTGATCGAACAATTGGCTCGGCTGCTCTGATATCGCACGCGAGCGTAGCCCGGAATCTATAACCAAAGTCCGTGCGCCTTAACCATGGCGGTGGGGCCGTCATGAAGAAATGAGGCAGAGCTGAACGGTCGCTCGACAGCTTCTATGCCGGCTCCGTCTCCATACCGGCTTCAGCCAAATCCTTGAATGCCCCCGCGTTGTAAACCGATTTGTACCCAAGCTCTTGAAGCACTCTTCCGCCCAACGCGGATCGCCCGCCCGAGGCGCAGTAGAGAACGACCGTCTTGTCTTTCTGAAAAGTCGGATTGTGGTACGGACTCTCCGGGTCCGCACGGAACTCCAGCATGCCGCGCGACACATTGATGGCGCCTTTTACTTTGCCGCCAGCTGCCAGCTCGGGCGCGTCGCGAACATCAACAATAAGAACTTTGCCCCCACTCATCAAGCTCCGGAGATCGGCTGCTTGAATCCGAGGTACCGCTGCGTTCGCAGCAGCCAACATATCCTTCACGCTCGATGGCATGGCTTGTTCCTCCTCGGTTCTTCACGGCTTCAGCAACATGGAAGCCGTGTCGGAAAAAAGCAGCTCGTAAAGGTCCCCCCCGAACTATGCGCAAGTCAATATATTGCAATCAGCTATTCCGCGAGGCGCATGACAGCCTTGGACGCTGATAGTCCCGCGGCCAGCTCAACGGGAAGCGCTCTAAATCCACCACCCCCACTGGCTGCCAGGCCCGCCACGTCGCCTGGCACTTCCACGCCATCGTCGGGCTAGTCGTCTTCGTCCGGCTCCCGTATTACCGCCGGCTCGCGCGCATCTTCATTTTCGTTTTCGTCCTCGTCCTCGTCTCCGTCGTCCTCGCCGTTGTGGTCATCAGGATCTCGCGGCGGCATCGTGTCGCTCGCGGGAGTGCAGCGATTGAAAGCAACATGGATTCGGGGAGTCATTTTGATCTCCGGGTGGATCATAGAGGATCCGTGGTGAAGTTATGGTTGCGAAGGTCGTCAGCGCCGATGCTTGCGCCCTGAAGAGCTAGCAGTAAATTGTCGATTTTCGTCCGCAGACCTTCGTTCGCGAGGCACACCTCCGGGCTGACGACGGACCTGCATCAGGAGCCCGGCGGTCTTCGCGCGAGGACTCCACTCCACTTCAGTGGTGGGAAAGAAGCACGAGCAGAATGATGATGGGGATCGGGACGCCGACCAGCCATAACAGAATGGGCATCTGCTTTCTCCTTATCTCCAGGGGCGCTTGACGAACCCGCGTGTAGTCCAGCTTCCATCGCGTAGCTGTCCTCCCTCGACAGCGGCAAGGCTGGCAGCGAATGCGCCAAATATGAGCGCGGCCGTCATCCAGAAGGCCAATTTTGTGGTACCCCGGCGGGCGTTGTCCGCGGCGGCCTTCGCCTCGGTAATCACGTCGTTAACACGCTTCTCCGCCTCAGGCTGGCTCATGCCGGTCCGAGCCGCGACGAGATTGACAACATATGCTTTGTCCGCCGGACTCAGATCATTATCCGCTCTGAAATCCGCCGTCCAAAGCCGGTAAACTTCTGCGCTCGCCACATTGGGGTTCCCGCCTGGCGCGCCAGCGGCCGCGCCGGAACTCGGAGAAGTTGCGGCCGGACCAGCCGCATTCGGCCGAAACAGCTTATCGACATACACTCGGGACGGGTCTGCGGCCTGTGCCGCTGCACCCGTCCCGGCGCCTATTCCTGCCGCGGCGCCGCTCACTATGTGGGTTGTCGCCGCTGCCAGAGCACTCGCGCTCAAAACAGTCGCAAATGCCCACGAAATGAATCCGTGCGCGGTATCGCGGAAGAATACTTCGTCGCTTTGAAGGTCTGTCCATTTTGTCCGGAGCCGCCCGGCCAAATAGCCACCGATGGCCGAAGACATAACTGCAACCAGCACTAAATAGACTCCTGCAGTCGTCTTGAACGTGGATGCAGACAGGCCGGAGCCTTCCCACGGCGAAATGGAGGACAGCCCAAGGCCGACGCCAAGCGCAAGGAGCGCGAGCGTGAGGGCGGCAGCCGCAACTGCGCCTCCTGCAATACTCCCCCAGGATATGGCGGAGAGGGTGTCGGCTGTCAGAGTATCTGACCGAACTGTCGCATCCATCGGCTCCTCCCTGGAGGTTATTCTTGAACGCGCAGGTAAGTACCCTGTGAGGCAAAAAGTTCCGTCGGGCCTAAGGGCGCATGGACGGACACACCCGCTCCCCAACGGTCAGAGCAAATGCCCTGGAGAGCACCACGCGCGTGCAGCGACAAGCAGGAGTACAGCGACGGCCATCCACACCCATGCTTGTCCTGGCTTCGGTGGGGGTCTGGGTGTCTCGGTCCCAGGCATTCCAAGGCAGATACGTGCGCACGCTATCGCTCGGAGCTACAATTTGTTCAGCCATGTCTGGGGTTGGTTGGCGGCTGGACAATGCTTGTCACATGGCCGCACCTTGGACACTCATATGCGATCAGACCGGGCTCGTGGAGTAGCGGCGCTATGGTCGTGACCTCCGCCATCTGTGCTGATCTGCATCGCGGACACCGAATGCTTCCGGTATGCTCTGACACGACATGCTTGGGGGGCTTCATGGGGTTGTTTGATGGTTGTGTTCCACTCCGTATCATCCCAACGCGATCACTCCGTCTTGGTTGCCCAACGTATGCGCGAGCGGGCCCTGCTGGCTCTCTCTCTGCCCACCCTCATCGCCTGCCAGTGTCCCACCGCGCGGTGGGGATGCCGCGCACGGCTCACAATGGAGCGACTTGTTGGGGCAACACGCCGAAAGTTTTCCTCTGGTCGAGGGGGAACATCCCGTGACAGAATGCGACTTGGGCAATGCCGCGGGAATGCCCATCATGCGATGAACGGCTTGGGGTGCCGCGGCAACGCGGCTGAGATCAAACCCATCGAACCTGTCTGGGCCATTCCAGCGAAGGGAGCCGCCGGTTGCCGAACCGCCGCTCAGTCAACGCCAGCAAACCCACGGTCGCCATCATCGGCGCCGGAGTCATCGGACTCGGCATCGCCTGGCGCCTGGCGGCGCGGGACGCAGCGGTTGCGGTGTTCGACAAGGGCGCAGCCGGTGCCGGTGCGAGCCACGCCGGCGCGGGGATGCTGGCCGCCTGCGCGGAGGCCGAGCCGGGCGAACAAGCGCTGGTCGCGCTCGGGCGCGAGAGCCAGGCCGCGCTGGCCCGTTTCGCCGCGTCTGCTTGTCGGTGAATCCGCCGAAGACACTGCCTTGGTCCTTCCGGACTAATGACTAATGCACGGCGCCGGAAGGAAGGCTTTGAACGAATTCGGCTAACTTCTTTCGGGCATAGAACATCCGGGTCTTCACGGTAGCTTCAGAGATGCCGGTGATCTCGGCAACCTCTTTGACTGATTTGTCATGGTAATAAACAAGATCAACTACCTCCGCATGCGATGGCGATAGCTGAGCTAGCCCTTGCCGGAGAACTTCAGCAGTATTCTTGCGCTGTAAAGCTGTCTCTGGATCATCTGAGGGATCCTGGAGGCGATCGGCAATATCATCGCTCAACTCCAGGTCCATTCGCCGCCTCATCGCGGAGATCGCTTTAAAGCGAGCGATCGCGCTCTACTGGCCAGGGGGCGAAATGGAACACTTGCCTTATTCTCCACGCCATCCGCCGTTAAAAGCCAGGGCCAAGGGAATTGCCGCAGGGGGGCAGCCGATGATCGATCGTTTCCGAGGTTTTGCGCGTGCTTCGCTGACCGTTCTACTGCTGGGCGTAACCGGCGCTGCCGCCCAAACTTCCTCGCCTCCAGGTGCCGCGCCGCAAGGTGCCTCCGCTCCCAGCGTTCAAGCTGGTGCCGTGCCGGCGGGTCCGACCGGTCCGCAGATTAACATCGCCGAAATCACGACACGTGCGAACCGTGACGTTGGCGTTAACATCGACACGACGATCACCGGGTGGCAGCACGAGCTTGACCGGCTGGAAAACGACCTGCGCGGCCCGCGACTGCGTTATTCCGAGCTAAACGGTTTTCGCGATGAGCTTCAGCAGGTCCGCTCCCGGATCGAAGATTTCTCGAATCGTCTGCAGTCACCTCTAGCCGCCGCAAAGGCGCAGCTCGATCTGCTTGGGCCGGCGCCAGCCGCTGGCCAACCGTTGGAGACCGAGACTGTCGCCCTCAATCGAGCCGAGCTCAATTACCAGTTCGGGCTGCTTTCCGCGGGTCAGTCTGCAGTCCATTCGGCGAATCTACGCGTCGATCAGCTAATCAATAACATTCAGGACATTCGCCGAAAGAATTTCACCACCAATCTGTTCCAGCCCGTCCCGGGCATCTATTCGTCTCAGACTTGGGCGCGGCTGCCGGACTACGTGCCCTCCGCGACGAGCCGCGTTCGTGCTCTCATGGTCAATTGGTGGGACGATGTCCCCGACCGGGATGAGGTCACACTCGTTGTGCTTGAAGCCATCCTGCTTTGGCTGATGCTGACCGTTGCCGCATGGTACGGCGTGCGTCGGTTGCGTAACTGGCGGCATGTGGGCGAGCCGCCCTTCTGGCGGCGGGCAGCATCAGCGGCTGGCGTTATCTTGCTCCGGATGTTGCCGATCGTTGCCCCGATCGTGTTCCTCTACACCAGGGTTGCCGAAGCTCACGCGCTCCCCGAACGCGTCGATTGGCTTTTCTACTCGGCAGCGCAATCAACTGTCATCATTTTCGCGGTCAGTGCGCTTGCCACCACGGTGTTCGCACCGGCTGCAGCCAATTGGCGGCTGATCCCCGCTTCCGATCGCGCGGCTGCGCGCATATGCGGCCTGGTGCTGACGCTCGCGATTGTTTACGGCCTGACGACGTTGATCTACGCGATCACTCGCATCGTACAAGCGCCGTTCGCGCTGACGGTAGCCGTTGCCTTTCCGTCAAGCCTGCTTGTAGCCGGGATCGTCGTCGCCACTCTTCTTACTCCGCTGCAAGGAGAGCGTCGGGATGGAATGCCATCACTGCGATGGCTCACAGCCTTGCGCATCCCTGCTTGGATCACGGTCGCCGCAATCGTTGTGAGCGCGCTTGCGGGTTACCTTGCGTTGTCCCGCTTCCTCGCGCAGCAACTGATCGTCACCGGCTCCATACTGGCGCTGGTCTACCTCCTGCTCCTCTGCGT
>DASXIG010000693.1:0-2816 GCA_036498105.1 Xanthobacteraceae bacterium
GGCGCGATCGGACGCGGCGAGGATATGGAGATCACAACCTACCTCGAACAGGCGATGACCTCGGAGCTGCAGGGCAACGTGGTCGATCTCTGCCCGGTCGGCGCGCTCACGTCCAAACCGTACGCATTTGCTGCGCGGCCCTGGGAGCTGGGCAAAACCGAATCCATCGATGTGATGGACGCCCTCGGCTCGGCCATCCGCATCGACACGCGAGGCCGGGAGGTCATGCGCATTCTTCCGCGCGTGAACGATGCGGTGAATGAGGAGTGGATCTCCGACAAGACCCGGCACGTGGTCGATGGCCTGCGCACGCAGCGGCTCGATGAACCCTACATTCGACAGGGCGGCCGCTTGCGGCCGGCATCCTGGCACGAGGCCTTCGACACCATCGCCGCCAGGCTGCGGTCGATTTCGCCGGACCGCGTTGGCGCGATTGCCGGAGATCTCGCCGCGGTCGAGGAAATGTATGCGCTCAAGGACCTGCTCGCCCGCTTCGGCACCAACAACACCGACTGTCGCCAGGATGGAGCTGCGCTTGAGCCGAATTCGGGGAGGGCGACCTATCTGTTCAATGCCGGGATCGCCGGAATCGAGCAGGCGGATGCGTTTCTTCTCGTCGGCTCCAACCCCCGCCGGGAAGCTGCCGTGCTCAACGCTCGCATACGCAAGCGCTCGCGCATGGGAAATTTTCCCATTGGGGTAATCGGCGAAAACGCAGATCTCACCTATGACTACCAGCATCTCGGCGCGGGCCCGCAGACGCTCGCCGATATTGCGGCGGGCAGGCACGGGTTTGCGGAGGTGCTCAGCAAGGCGCAGCGCCCCCTGGTGATCGTCGGCATGGGCGCGCTCGCGCGACCGGACGGGGCGTCTGTCGCGTCTCTTGCGGCGAAGGTGGCTACGAGCTGCGGCAACGAGGACTGGAACGGCTACTGCGTGCTGCACACGGCTGCCTCTCGAGTCGGCGCGCTCGATGCTGGTTTCATTCCCGGGCCCGGCGGCCGCACGGCGCAGGAGATGGCGCAACCCCATGCGCTCGAGGTTCTCTTTCTGCTCGGAGCCGACGAGATCGACATCGCGCCGGGACCGTTTGTGGTCTACATCGGTACGCACGGCGAGCAGGGGGCCCATCGCGCCGATGTCATTCTGCCCGGCGCCGCGTATCCGGAGAAATCAGGGATCTTCGTCAACACGGAAGGTCGCGTGCAGATGTCCGGACGCGCCTCGTTCCCGCCCGGTGAAGCGCGCGAGGACTGGGCGATCATTCGCGCGCTCTCGGACGTGCTGGGGCACAGGCTTCCATACGATTCACTTCCGGCCTTACGGAGAACCTTGTTCCAGGCCCACCCGCATCTGCAACGCATCGATCAAGTCTCGCCGGGCTCGCGCGCGGACGTGACGGCGCTGGCCGCGCGCGGGGAGGCGACGGACAAAGCGCCCTTCGTACCGGCGGTCGAGGACTTCTATCTCACCAACGCGATCGCGCGGTCCTCGCCGATCATGGCGGAATGCTCCGCGCTGGCCGAAAGCCGGGGGGCGCTGCGCGCGGCGGAGTAGGATGCTCAATGGCTGAGCTCTGGACCGATTACATCTGGCCGGCGATTATCATCGCCGCGCAGAGCGTGCTGCTGCTCGTCCTGTTGCTGATCGTCACGGCTTACGTGCTCTACGCCGATCGCAAGATCTGGGCCGCGGTACAGATAAGACGGGGGCCCAACGTGGTCGGACCCTGGGGACTGCTGCAGTCCTTCGCTGACCTGTTCAAGTTCGTGTTCAAGGAACCTATCATCCCGTCCGGGGCGAACAAGGGCGTGTTTCTGCTGGCGCCCCTTGTCACCGCCGCGCTCGCCCTTTCCGCCTGGGCGGTGATCCCGGTGACTGCCGAATGGCAGATTGCCGATCTCAATGTCGGCATCCTGTACATTTTCGCGATCTCATCGCTGATGGTCTACGGCGTGATCATGGCGGGCTGGTCGTCGAACTCGAAATACCCGTTCCTTGCGGCGTTACGATCGGCGGCGCAGATGGTCTCCTACGAGGTCTCGATCGGCTTTGTGTTCATTACCGTGCTCGTCTGTGCCGGCTCCCTCAATCTGTCCGAAATCGTCCAGGCGCAGGCGACCAAGTGGGGGATGTTCGGCTGGTATTGGCTGCGATTGCTGCCCATGTTCGTCGTATTTTTCGTCTCCGCCCTTGCGGAAACCAACCGGCCGCCATTCGATCTGGTGGAAGCGGAGTCCGAGCTGGTCGCAGGCTATGCGGTGGAATATTCCAGCACGCCTTTCCTGCTGTTCTTTCTTGGCGAGTACATCGCGATTCTTACGATGTGCGCCATGGCCACCATTCTGTTCCTCGGGGGCTGGCTGCCACCGTTCCCGACGGCGCCGTTCACGTGGATACCCGGAGTGATCTGGTTCGTTCTCAAGTGCTCATTCATGTTCTTTGTGTTCGCAATGGTGAAGGCGGTCGTTCCACGCTATCGCTACGACCAGTTGATGCGCTTGGGATGGAAGGTATTCCTCCCGCTGTCGCTCGCGATGGTCGCAATCGTGGCGGGTTTCGTGCAGTTCTGGGACTACGCGGGGCTCGCGGCGCAATGACGGTGAAGGACAGGCAATGAGGCTCGATCGCGCTGCACGTTCGTTATTCTTGTTCGAGTTCCTGTCGGCTCTCGTGCTCGGGATGCGTTATTTCTTCAAGCCGAAGGCTACCCTGAACTACCCCTTCGAGAAGGGACCGGTTTCCCCGCGCTTTCGCGGCGAGCACGTGTTGCGGCGTTATCCCAACGGCGAGGAGCGCTGCATCGCTTGCAAGCT
>DASXIG010000694.1:0-4047 GCA_036498105.1 Xanthobacteraceae bacterium
GGCATGAAGGCGACGAGCACATTGCGCCCGAGCGCGAGCTCGCCGAGCTCGGTCGAAGGCCCGTCGGCGATGATGTCGCCCTTCTTCACCTGGTCGCCCACTTTCACCAGGGGGCGCTGGTTGATGCAGGTATTCTGGTTCGAGCGCTGGAATTTCATCAGCCGATAGATATCGACCCCAGGCTTGGTCGGATCGGATTCCTCGGTCGCGCGAACCACGATGCGGGTGGAATCGACCTGATCGACAATTCCCGTGCGGCGGGCTCCGATTGAAGCGCCGGAATCCCGGGCCACGACGCCTTCCATGCCGGTGCCGACAAACGGCGCCTCGGCGCGCACCAGCGGGACCGCCTGGCGCTGCATGTTGGAGCCCATCAAGGCGCGATTGGCGTCGTCGTTCTCCAGGAACGGGATGAGCGCAGCGGCGACCGAGACGAGCTGCTTCGGCGAGACGTCCATGAAATCGACCTTCGCCGCCGGGACCAGCTGAACATCGCCGGCATGGCGGCACACGATCATGTCCTCGGTGAAGCGGCCGCGGCTGTCCACAGGAGCATTCGCTTGCGCCACGGTGTAGCGGGCCTCCTCCATCGCCGAGAGATATTGCACCTCTTCGCCGACGCGGCCGTCCTTCACCTTGCGATACGGCGTCTCGACGAAGCCATACTTGTTCACCCGCGCGTAGGTCGCGAGCGAGTTGATCAGACCGATGTTGGGGCCTTCGGGCGTCTCGATCGGACAGATGCGGCCGTAATGGGTCGGATGCACGTCGCGCACCTCGAATCCCGCGCGCTCGCGCGTGAGCCCGCCCGGCCCGAGTGCCGAAAGCCTGCGCTTGTGCGTGATTTCGGACAGCGGATTGGTCTGGTCCATGAACTGCGAGAGCTGCGAGGACCCGAAGAACTCGCGCACGGCCGCGGCCGCCGGCTTAGCGTTGATCAAGTCCTGCGGCATCACGGTATCGATATCGACCGAGGACATGCGCTCCTTGATCGCGCGCTCCATGCGCAACAGCCCGATGCGATACTGGTTCTCCATCAGCTCGCCCACCGAGCGCACCCGGCGGTTGCCCAGATGATCGATGTCGTCGATCTCGCCTTTGCCGTCGCGCAGATCGAGCAGCGTCCGGATGACGGCGATGATGTCTTCCTTGCGCAGCACGCGCATTGTATCCGGCGCATCGAGATCGAGCCGCATGTTCATTTTCACGCGGCCGACGGCGGACAGGTCATAGCGCTCCGAGTCGAAGAACAGCGAGTGGAACATGTTTTGCGCCGTATCGATCGTCGGCGGCTCGCCCGGGCGCATGACGCGATAGATGTCGAACAGCGCATCTTCGCGGGTCATGTTCTTGTCGACGACAAGGGTGTTGCGGATGTAAGCGCCGACATTCACATGATCGATGTCGAGCAGCGGCAGCTCCTTGTAGCCGGCGTCGTTCAATAGTTTCAGGTTCTTCTCGGTGATCTCCTCGCCGGCTTCGGCGTAGATCTCGCCTGTGCCCGGGTTGACCATGTCTTCCGCGAGATAACGTCCGATCAGCTCCGGATCCGTCATGCGCAGCGCCCGCAGCCCCTTTTCCGCCAGCTGGCGCGCCTGGCGAACGGTGAGCTTCTTGCCCGCCTCCAGTACCACCTTGCCGGTGTCGGCATCGACCAGATCGTTCACCGCCTTGTAGCCGCGGAAACGGTTGGCATCGAAAGGCACGCGCCATCCTTCCTTCTGCCGCTTGTACTGCACCTTGCGATAGAAGGTGTTGAGCACTTCCTCGCCGTCCAGCCCCAAGGCATACAAGAGCGATGTCACCGGGATCTTGCGGCGGCGGTCGATGCGGGCATACACAATGTCCTTGGCGTCGAATTCGATGTCGAGCCACGAACCGCGGTACGGAATGATGCGCGCCGCGAAAAGAAGCTTGCCCGAGGAGTGCGTCTTGCCCTTGTCGTGGTCGAAGAACACGCCGGGCGACCGATGCATCTGAGAGACGATCACCCGTTCGGTGCCATTCACCACGAAGGTGCCGTTGTTGGTCATGAGCGGAATATCGCCCATGTAGACATCTTGTTCTTTGATGTCCTTGACCGATTTCGCGCCCGTCTCCTCGTCGACATCAAACACGATCAGGCGCAGGGTCACCTTGAGCGGCGCTGCGTAGGTCATCCCGCGCTGACGGCACTCATCCACGTCATATTTAGGCGGATCGAATTCGTACTTGACGAACTCGAGCATGGACGTATTAGAGAAGTCTGAAATCGGGAATACGGATTTGAAGACGGCCTGAAGACCCTCATCCGGCCGTCCGCCGACAGGTTCCTTGACCAGAAGGAATTGGTCGTAGGACGCCTTCTGAACCTCGATGAGGTTCGGCATCTCCGCCACTTCCTGTATCTTCCCGAAAAACTTGCGAACGCGCTTGCGACCAGTAAATGTCTGCGCCACCATCTCGTCTCTCTTTCGTCCAAGCTGAGGGCCGGGACGACTCTCCGGAAGGCCGCAATCAATCGCGACCGTCAGGACAGGCGTCGGCGCCCGTGTTTCAATTCATGCGGTCCAGCTTACGCTGATCCGTTGCCTCTTCCTGCCGCCATGCGGCGCACGTTTGGACTCCAAGTGATTTGGACTCCAAGTGATTTGACTTGGAGTGATTTGACCTGGAATCACCCGACCGCTCCCGGACGGGTTCACGCGTTACTACCCGCAAACGGCGAACGGTCTTGTTGAAGCAAGATCCGCCTACTTGAGCTCGACTTTGGCCCCGGCTTTTTCGAGCTGGGCTTTGACCTTTTCGGCTTCGTCCTTGCTCACGCCTTCTTTGACCGCTTTCGGCGCCGCCTCAACCAGCTCCTTGGCCTCCTTCAGCCCCAAGCCCGTGAGCGCGCGCACTTCCTTGATGACCTCGATCTTCTTTTCCCCAAAAGAGGTCAGCATGACCGTGAACTCGGTCTTCTCCTCGACCGGCGCCGCGGCCGCGCCCCCCGGGCCCGCAGCTACCGCCACTGCGGCGGCCGCCGATACGCCCCACTTTTCCTCAAGCATCTTGGCAAGATCGGCTGCCTCGAGGACCGTCAGTTGGGACAGATCATCCACCAGTTTTTGCAGATTAGCCATGGGACATCCTTGTAGGTTCGAGAGCAGTCAATCCGGGAACGCGCGTCACTCAGCGGCGCCTTTGCTGGCATATGCCTGCACCACGCGGGCCACCTTCGCCGCGGGCGCATTGACCAGCTGAGCGATCTTGGTCCCGGGCGCCTGGATGAGACCGATGAGCTTGGCGCGCAACTCATCGAGCGAGGGCAGCGCCGCGAGCGCCCGCACGCCGTTGGCGTCGAGTGGGGTTTTGCCCATTGCGCCGCCGAGGATCACGAATTTCTCGTGGCCCTTGGCGAAATCGGCCGCGGCCTTGGGCGCGGCAATCGGATCGCCGGAATAGGCAATGATCGTCGGACCCTTGAGCAGCGGGACAATGGCAGCCGAGTCAGTGCCTTCCGCGGCAATCTTGGCCAGACGGTTCTTTGCGACCTTCACCGTGGCACCGGCAACCTTCATCTGCTTGCGCAGCGCCTGCATCTGGGCAACGTTGAGGCCGGAGTAATGCGCCACGACCACAACGCTGGTGTCGCGGAAGACGCCAGAGAGCGCGCTGACGAGTTCTTTTTTGGCCGCTCGATCCACTACAAGCCCTTATGTCAAGCCCTTACGTCGCGCCCACATTGTGCTTGAAAAAGCGCAGCAATCTCATGGCTTTCCACCAGAGAAATGACTACTCTCTTCTTCCAGTTAGCCGCCGCAAGAGGAAGAAGGTGGAGCGCCGAAGCACTATCTTTCCGAAAAGCGCACGAAAGCGCGCCGACACTTTGGGCCGGCACGCCCAAGGCCGTATGTAACCCCTCCAGACCTGGTTGCCAAGAGGAATCTTCATGAATTTCAGGGGCCTTCCGCCGAGATCTCCTGCGTGCCGCCGCTCTTAAATATACTTCGAAAAAGTCGTTTATTGTCAGTATCTTAAAGAATTTACCTCACCAATGGGCTCAGGATCGGTGGACGGGCT
>DASXIG010000695.1:0-7027 GCA_036498105.1 Xanthobacteraceae bacterium
CCGTACCACTCGCACGGATAGGTCGACGGCGGCATGGTCGGGCACATTGAGCCACAGGATCTGGGCAAGGCCGAGAAGGAGCGCAATCTCGACGCGCGGCGCGTCCGCGGGGAGCCCACGGTCGAGCAGATTTCCGAGCAGCTGTCGTGCCGTTCCCAAGCGGCGCAGGACTGTTGCAGTCAGGGCGCGCACAAGGGCGCGGTCGCGCTCGGACAGCCCCGCGAACTCGGGGCGCGCTGCCATGTCGTGGAGCTGCTCGTCGAGCGGGCGCCGCCGCCGCAGCACATTCTCCAGGATATCTGCGGCCATCCTACGGACCGCGAGCCCCGGAACCTGCGCCGACTGGCTAGGACCCGGGTGGGGGGCGTCCGCAGTCACGTGGGTCGCGCCGGAGCCACCGATTTGAATTTCCTGGGAAAGCCACGAGCTCGCAAAGGAACTTCACATCGGGGTCCTAGCCCCAGGGGCCGCGCGAGCCGGCCGGTCCCCAGGGCCCTCCGGCTTGCGCGGGATAAGAGGGCACCGAAGCGCGCCGGCCATAACCATCGCCACGGACGCCGCCGTCTCCCATGTCCCGCGCCAACCGTTGCAGCGCGGCGATGCGGTTCTCGGTCGACGGATGGGTCGAGAACAGATTGTCCATCCCACGGCCCGTGAGCGGATTGACGATAAAGAGAGGCGCCGTTGCCGGTGCGCGCTCGGCGGTCTCGTTCTCGATCGCCTCCGCCGCATTGGAGATCTTGGCCAGCGCGGAGGCAAGCGCCGACGGGCGGCCGCTCAGCCGGGCGCCCATCTCGTCGGCGGCATATTCACGCGTGCGGCTGATCGCCATCTGCACCAGCATCGCGGCGATCGGGGCGAGAATCACCATGAGCAGCGTGCCGACCACGCCGAGCCCATTATTGCTATCGCGGCTGCCGCCGAAGAACAGGCCGAATTGCGCCAGCATGGAGATGGCGCCCGCGATGGTCGCCGTAATGGTCATGGTCAGCGTGTCGTGATTCCTGACATGCGCCAGCTCGTGGGCGAGCACGCCCGCAATCTCTTCGCGGTTGAGCATGTTGAGAAGACCCGTGCTCACCGCGACCGCGGCATGCGTGGGATTGCGTCCGGTGGCGAACGCATTCGGCTGCGGATTGTCCATGACATAAACGCGCGGCATCGGGAGCCCGGCGCGCCGGGCAAGCTCGCGCACCAGTACCACCAGCTCAGGCGCCGAGCGCTCGTCCACCTCCCGCGCGTTGTGCAGCGAGAGGACCAGCCGGTCGGCGTTCCAGTAGGTGAAGAGGTTCATCCCCGCCGCAACAAGGAGCGCTATCAGCGCGCCGCTCTCGCCGCCGATGAGGAAGCCCACGGCCATGAACAGGGCGGTAAGCCCTGCCAGAAGCATGGCGGTGCGCACGTAATTCATGGTCCCAACTCCGCGACACGTGCTGGGCGGCAGACCCGCCCCTGATTCGCTGGGACTAATGTTGGGTGGGCTTGGCCGGCGCGCCAGTCAGGCGCTATTGCGTCACGACGACCATGGTGCCGAAGCCGACTCGCCGATAAAGGTCGAGAACGTCCTCGTTGTACATACGGATGCAGCCATAGGACACGAATCCGCCGATCGAGCCCGGGTTATTCGTGCCATGGATGGCGTACTCCCCGACACTGAGGGTCAGCGCCGCCGCCCCCATGGGGTTATTCCCGGCACCGCCCCGAATTACGTTGGGCAGAGACGGTTTATCGCGCTTGACCTCGGCGGGCGGCGTCCAGGCTGGTCGCAGATACTTGCCGTTGATCATGGCAGTGCCCGACCACTGCTTGCCGGCGCGGCCCACGCCGACGGGATAGCGCAATGCCCGCCCATTGCCGAGGATGTAGTACAGGGAGCGTTGTCCAGTCCTAACTATGACCGTACCCGGCGCATAGCCGCCGGAGAATCCTACGATTTCACGAGCGCCTGCGGGCTGCGGATGCGCAGTCGCCGCAGCAAGTACGAGCACAGCCGATGCGGCTGTCAGCCAGCGTGAGATTTGCATGGTTAGTGTGCCCCGTTGCCCCAATGTTTCTTATGATCCATGACACCCGATCATCCCCCTGGGGGATACCCCGACCGGGTGCCGGATCGACAACATCATAAACAGATTAACGCGCCGTCTTAACCATGCGCGTCGCCGGACCGATGGAATTTGGGTGACTGTGCCGCGCCTGCCACAGCGCGCTGGGGACAACCGGCGGGACATGTGGGCGGGCTTTTGAACCCGCCAAAGATTGCCCACGCGTCAGGCTGAGCGGCGATTCTGCCGGTTGTTGACGAGGTCATCGACTACGGTTGGGTCCGCAAGCGTCGACGTGTCGCCGAGGCTGCCGTACTCGTCCTCCGCGATCTTGCGCAGGATGCGCCGCATGATCTTGCCGGAGCGGGTCTTCGGCAGGCTCGGGGCGAACTGGATGAGATCGGGCGACGCGATCGGGCCGATCTCCCTGCGCACCCAGGCGACGAGCTCCTTACGCAGCTCCTCGCTCGGCTGCTCGCCCGCCATCAGGGTCACATAGGCGTAAATGCCCTGGCCTTTGATATCGTGGGGATAGCCCACGACGGCAGCTTCCGAGCATTTGGGATGCGCCACCAGCGCGCTCTCGACCTCCGCCGTGCCAAGGCGGTGGCCGGCGACGTTGATCACGTCGTCAACCCGTCCCGTGATCCAGTAGTAGCCGTCCTCGTCCCGCCGGCAGCCATCACCCGTGAAATACTTGCCGGGATAGGCCTTGAAATACGTGTCGACGAAGCGCTGGTGATCTCCGTAGACCGTGCGCATCATCCCGGGCCAGGAATCGACGAGGCAGAGGTTGCCGGCCGCGGGCCCATTATCGAGCGCCTTGCCCTCGGCATCGACGATCTGCGGCTGCACGCCGAAGAACGGGAGCGTGGCGGACCCGGGCTTGAGCGGGATGGCCCCGGGGAGCGCAGTAATCAGGATTCCGCCGGTCTCGGTCTGCCACCAGGTGTCCACGATGGGGCAGCGGCCCTCCCCGACGACGTGATAGTACCACTCCCAGGCCTCCGGGTTGATCGGCTCACCCACGGTGCCGAGCAGCCGCAGGGATTTGCGGGAAGTCTTTTTCACTGGCCCGTCACCCGCCTGCATCAGCGCACGGATCGCCGTCGGCGCGGTGTAGATGATGTTGACGCGGTGCTTGTCGCAGACTTCCCAGAACCGCGACATGGAGGGATAGTTCGGCACGCCCTCGAACATCAGCGTGGTCGCGCCATTCGCGAGCGGCCCGTAGACGATGTAGCTGTGACCGGTCACCCAGCCCACGTCGGCGGTGCACCAGTAGATGTCGCCGTCGTGATAGTCGAACACGTACTGGTGCGTCAGCGAGGTGTAGACGAGGTAGCCGCCGGTCGTGTGCAGCACGCCCTTGGGCTTTCCCGTCGAGCCTGAGGTGTAGAGGATGAACAGCGGGTCTTCCGCGCGCATGTGCTCGCAGGGGCATTCCGCGGTGACCACATCGGCGGCCTCGTGGTACCAGACGTCGCGGCCGGCCTCCATGTTCACGGCCCCGCCGGTATGGCGCACTACGATGACGTGATCCACGCCGCCCGCCTTTATGATGGCAGCATCAGTATTGGATTTGAGCGGCACCTTGCGCCCGCCGCGCACGCCTTCATCGGCGGTGATCACCACGCTCGATTTGCAGTCCTCGATCCGGCCAGCCAGGGATTCAGGTGAGAAGCCGCCGAATACGACCGAATGTATGGCCCCGATCCGCGCGCAGGCGAGAATGGCATAGATCGCTTCCGGGATCATGGGCATATAGATCGTCACCCGGTCACCCTTCTTGACCTCGCGATTACGCAGGATGTTGGCAAACCTGCAGACCTCGTCGTGCAGCTGGCGATACGTGATGTGCTTGGAGTGGGCGGGGTCGTCGCCCTCCCAGATGATCGCGGTCTGGTCGGCGCGCTTGGGGAGATGGCGGTCTATACAGTTATAAGCTGCATTGAGAACCCCGTCCTCGAACCATTTGATCGAGACCTCCCCGGGGCCGAACGTGCTGTTCTTGATCTTGGTGGGTGCCTTGTACCAGTCGAGGCGCTTGGCCTGCTCGGCCCAGTACCCATTCGGGTCCTGGACCGAGCGGGCGTACATCTCCTTGTACTTGGCCGTGTCGATGTAGGCGCGCTTTTTCCACTCCGGTGGGACGTCGTAAACTTTCTCTGACATGTTTGCCTCCGGGCGCCACCGGCCTCGTTGTCCGAGGCGCGCCATTCTTTCTCCGCCCCATTATGCGATGCGGGGCGCGCGAGCGACAAGCCTCGCCGGCTGCGACTTTAGCTTCGCGTGTTCAACCCGCCCATTGCACGGACGAGGTCCCATTCCTTCTCCGTGACCGGCTGCACGGACAGCCGCGAATACTTCACCAGCGCCATGTCCTTCAGGCGCGGCTCAGCCTTGACGGCTGCGAGGCTTATGGGTTTCGGTAGCGGCTTCACGCTTTTGACGTTGACGGCAACGAATATGCCCTTCGGGTCGGTCGGATCGGGATACGCTTCCCGGATCACCTCGACAATTCCGACCACCTGCTTCTCGCCCCCGGTGTGATAAAAAAACGCGTGCTCGCCTATCTTCATGGACTTGAGATGCCGTCTGGCAACGAAGTTGCGCACGCCCGTCCACGGCTCGCCCCCGGCACCGCGCGCCACCTGGTCATCCCATGAGAATTCTTCGGGTTCAGTCTTAAGCAGCCAATGGGCCATAGCTCGCTCTGTCTGTTGTCTCGAAACGGCTATTCCTCGGCGCGGAAGGGTCGCGTCAAGAGACTCTCAATAGCGTGGTCGATGGTTGCTCGGCCAGCTATGATGGCATCCACGGCGCGTGCGACAGGCATGTCAACGCCACGCTCGTCCGCCATCTCGACCAAGACTCCGGCCGTGAAGTAGCCTTCGACCAGCTTGCCACGAGCCTTGGCAATATCGGGCGGCTCGCCCTTTCCCAGCGCGATGCCGAAAGCATAATTCCGGGACTGCGGGCTCGAGCAGGTGAGGATGACATCGCCCAGGCCGGACAGTCCGGTGAGCGTCTCCGGCCGCGCGCCCCGTGCCCTTCCGAACCGGAACAGCTCGGCGAAACCGCGGGTCACCAGTGCGGCCGCAGCGCTCGCGCCAAGTGCCCGGCCGGCCACGATACCAGCGGCAATGGCAAGAACGTTCTTTGCCGCCCCCCCGATCTCTACTCCACGCACGTCAGTCGAATGATAGGGCCGGAAAGTCGCCGATCCAAAGGCGGATGCGAGCGCGGACGCTCGGTTGTCAGCGCCTGTAGCCACGGTCACGGCGGTCGGCAGCCCGCGTGCCACATCCGCTGCAAAGCTGGGACCCGAGAGCACGGCCGGGATCGCCCCAGGCGCCACTTCAGCAATCACCTCCGTCATGAATTTCCGCGTGCCGCGTTCGATCCCCTTCGCGCACGCAATGAGAGTTGCGCCCTCTTTCAGCACCGGCGCAATGGTGCGGGTCGCGGCGCGCAGATGCTGCGCCGGAAGCGCCAGCAGCACTGGATCACAGGGCGAGAGTTGCGCTCCCATGGGCGCGATTGCGATGCGATCATCTATGTGTATCCCCGGTAGCTCCGCGCTTTCACGCTGCTCGCTCAAGCGAGAGGCGCTTCGATGATCGCGCGCGCACAGCAAGACCGTGCGGCCCGCGCGTACCAGCGCATTCGCGAGCGCAGTTCCCCAGGCGCCTGCTCCGACAACCGCAATTCGCTCGAACATCATGGCTCTCGAGCGCTTGGTTGCTTCGGCTCCGAAGCTTGGAGGCGGTTTTGTGGGTCCGAAGCGCGGCTCTGGGCACTTTTTGCATCGTGTTTTACATCGTGCAGCGACCAGCGTGCGCGTGGCGAGGTCTCGAGCGTGTCCGTCAACCCCAGTGCGAGGCGTTCAGCACCGGCCCAAGCGATCATTGCTCCGTTATCCGTGCACAATTCCCCGGGCGGAATGACAAGCACAGTGCCGGCCTCAAAGGCCACCCGATGAAGCACCTTGCGAACCGCTTCATTGGCAGCAACGCCCCCAGCGGCAACCAGGGCGCTGGAACTGCCATGGCGTTCACGGAACAATTTCAGTCCACTGCGAAGGCGGTCGGCGATGACATCGACTATGCTCTGTTGGAATGAGGCGCAAAGATCGCGCACGTCCTGGTCGGTGAGTGGCGCGATTCGTTCCGCTTCGAGCCGCAATGCCGTCTTCAATCCGGAGAGTGAAAAATCGGCATGCGCGCGCCCGGCCATGGGACGCGGCAGCGCGAACCGCGCTGGATTACCGCTGAGTGCCTCTTTTTCCACTTGGGGCCCACCGGGATAACCCAGGCCGAGGAGCTTTGCGGTTTTGTCGAACGCTTCTCCGATCGCATCGTCAAGGGTGGTTCCGAGGCGAACATAGTTGCCCACTCCCAGCACTGCGACAATCTGCGTATGCCCGCCGGATGCAAGGAACAGGCAATAGGGGAATGGGGTACCGTCGGTAAGCCTCGCGGTGAGAGCATGCGCCTCGAGATGGTTGACTGCGATGAGCGGTTTCTCCGTTACCAGAGCGATAGCCTTGGCGGTTGTCAGGCCCACGATCACGCCGCCAATGAGGCCCGGACCGGCAGCGGCGGCAATGCCATCGAGTGAGGCGAAGCCGCATTGTGCCTCTGCCATGGCCTGCGCGATGATCATGTCGAGTGCCTCGACGTGCGCCCGGGCCGCGATTTCCGGCACTACTCCTCCGAATGCTGCGTGCTCTTTGACTTGAGACAGGATTACATTGGAAAGAATGCTGCCGGGTCCAGCACCATTGTGTTCGACGATGGCGGCTGCGGTTTCATCACAGGTCGTCTCGATGCCGAGTACAACCATCAAGCCTCTCATTCAGATATGATCGGCCGAGATGCCGGATTGCCCGCCAAATCTCCGCCTACCCCCGCGCGGCGTCCATTCCAAGAATACATCTCCAAGGGCAGAATGCAGTGTCCCTCGTGCCCAGAAAGTCCGGG
>DASXIG010000696.1:0-2069 GCA_036498105.1 Xanthobacteraceae bacterium
GTCCAGACGCCCCATTCGGTCATAATGTCCGTGAAAGCCGACATTGTTGCTCTCCGGCAGATAATCGTCGGTGAAGTAGCGAGTGCTGCCGCCGAGAAACATTCGTGAGCACGAGGAATAGCAGTAGCCGGACACCGCCGTGCGTAATCCGTGCTCGCGAAAGAGCTGCCCCACTTGATAGCCCGACGGCGCATTTCCCCCCGGAGAGTTGCGCAGGATCACGGTCTCGATGGCTGGCGAGCCGGCGAGCGCGTCTCGAACCTTTCCCGGCTCGTCACCGACTACCGGACCGCTGAGAATGAGTTGACTTCCGATAATCTTTAATTCCATCCCCTGCGCCTGCGCCGAAACCATTAACATTGTGATCAAGGCAAAGAGACTAATAGTTACCGCTCCGCTTCGGACCAAGGTCGACAAGTAGCGGCACAACATCATCTAATCCCGAAGGGCCGAATTGCTATTGCGCATGCTCTACCCCGTCCAAAAACCGGATGTAGGTTTCGGGGAGTCCGTGAGTTCGCGCGCCTTCCCGCAGCAGCGTGATGTAGCGCAGGGACGGCATCCCATCGACTTCTTTGCCCGGCGCCACGTAGGTGACAGCCGGGATAACCCGACCATTACGGTCCTCGGCATCGACGACAACATGGCGGTAGCCGCGCCCGGGTACTCCTTCCGTCGAATCCAAGCGAATCAAATCGCGTTTCGTTATGCGGTAGAGCACGCCCCAAACTTCCGCGCCCGGGTCGTGGTGCAGGTTTGCAGGAGCAGCCTTGCCTCTGGGTCGGCCCTCGATATTGAAGCGCAGCCGATAGCCCTTGATGCGGCCGGAACGATGCTCGAGCGGCTGGATGCCACGCCGGACCCGAAAGGCGCTGTCATGCATGTTGGCGCCATAGGCGAAATACCAGATCTCATCCTTCGCCCGACCCGAGAGACGATGGCCGCGCAGCGGATAATAGCAGCGTGAGAGAATCCAGGATTTCGCGATGAGCCGGCGCAGCTTGGGCCGCAATCTTCTGAGAGCCCCTGCACCGGTAGGCGTGCGGCTCTGGTTACGATGGGCTGCCGGCATAGCTCGTCAGATCGATAAACTCCAGTACCGTGCCGTCGGGATCGTGAAAATAGGCGCGCGGGCCATTGAGCACGCCGCCCTGCCGGTCTTCCTCGAACGTGATCTGGACGCCGTGAGCACGTAAATGGTCGAGCGCTGCCTCGTAATCGTCATGCGCCACGGCGAAGGAATGATGGACACCCCCGTGGTCGTCCAGCACCGGGTTTATCGGCGGGTCGCGCTTCACCAGGATGAGGCAGGTCCCGGCTGCATCGAGGAACGCCATGCGCCCACCCGGCACCGTAGACAGATGCCTGCAGCCGACGACCTCCGTGTAAAACCGCGTGCTTCGCGCGACGTCACTCACGGGAATGCTGAAATGAGCAACCGCCTTGATCGCAACCATCCAAACCTCCCCTCATGCTGATACCCTGATCGATAGGCCGGCTTACTTGAAAGGGCAATCTTCACTCACCTACGCGCAGCATGAGCTTCTTCCAGCTCCGTCAACCGTCTTTCGAAATCGCTGGTCTCGACCGCCCGGACAAAGATCTCGACCACCCGCGCCAGCTCCGCCGCCTCGCCGGGGGTGATCGCGCCCGAAGCGGCCGCATTGGTGATCGCCGCCATCGTGCCGCCGAGATCGGCGGCGCCGCGCACCGGCGACAGCCCCAGCTGCACCGGCCGCCCGCGGCGCGGCGGAATGATGCGTTCGAGGCACAGCCGCAGCGCCATCCCATCGCCCGCGAGCGCGAGCTCCACCGCCCTGCGGGTCAGCGCCTCCGCCTCGCCGTCGAGCAGCACCTCCGCAGTCTGCGTCGCCTTGTTGCGCGCGCCGGCCGGCCGCCCCTTCGGATTGCCCGACCGGCCCTTCCGAAACCGTCCCTCGGGATTGCCGGACCCACCCTTCAGGAACCGCCCCTGCGCGTCCCGGCCCTCCTGTTTCTGCAATGAATCTACAAGCACGCCCTTCTCCTTCGCGATCACCGCGCCCACTCCCGGGCGCTGCTGTGGCTTG
>DASXIG010000697.1:0-5039 GCA_036498105.1 Xanthobacteraceae bacterium
CGCAAATATCCCGGGCGCGTGTGGGCGAGCGCGGCGGTACCGCTCCAGGATACGAAGGCCGCCCTCGAAGTGCTGGAGCATGCGATCGGAAAGCTTGGTCTCATGGGCGTCAATCTGCCGGGCAGCGCCGGCAGCGATCCCAGGATCGACGCCGACCGTCTCGAGCCGTTCTATGACCGGGTCGAAGAGCTCGGCCTGCCCGTGTTCCTGCATCCTACCGACGTGGTGTTCCAGGACCTGCTCGATGGCTACGGCGGAGCGCTCCACCTCAGCCTGGGGCGCGTCATCGAGGTGAGCGTCGCCGCGTCTCGGTTGGTGCTCTCCGGCGTGATGGAGCGGCACCCCAAATTGAAGATCGTGCTGTCGCACACGGGCGGGGCGCTGCCCTACCAGTCCGGCCGCATGGACAAGAACACGACCGCCGCCAGGCTCCCGAAGCCCGCCAGCACGTATCTGCGGCGCATGTACACTGATACCGTGTCGCCGCACGCAATGGGCATGAAATTCGCCATGGATTATTACGGCATCGATCATGTGATGTACGGCACCGACTATCCCTGTTGGGACCCCGCAACCGCGCTACGGCTCATCGACGAGATCGGGCTGAGCGAGGAAGATCGGCAAAGGCTTTTCTACAACAACGCCCGGCGCATCCTCGGACTGCGGGATCCGGCCGATACGCGTACCCGGTCGCTCGTGCGGGAGCCCGTTCCGGCTTGAATTTTCGTTAGGCCGGTCTCGGTCTTTCCTCCGTAGGGGCGACGCATGCGTCGCCCGCCATCCACGGCGGCGCGTGCCGAAAAAGGGGCGAGGCATGCCTCGCCCCTACGGAAGGCGGGACGGCAAAGAGTGGGGGTTTGAAACCCGCCCCTACAAGCTATTGCACATGGGTAATGCGGCTACCTTTCGCCCGCGAGCCAATCGAGGCGCCAAGTGCCGCCGGTGCCCCGCGCCAGCGCAGCAACAAGGTGCGGGAAAAGGAGCTTGAGCTCGCCTTCGAGCATCCACGGCGGGTTGACGACGATCAGCCCGCAGGCGTGCAGGCGGTCCGGATTTTCCGGCGGCGGCAGCGTGATCTCGATCCGCAGGATCTTGCCGATGCCCGAGCGGCGCAGACGTGCGGCCAGAACCTCGGAAGCGCGGCTGTCCTTGCGCGGGTACCAGAGCGCATAGATGCCGCCCGCCCATTTGCGATGCGCCGCTTCCAGCGCCTCGGGCAGGCGGCGGAAATCGGCGGCTTCTTCGAACGCCGGATCTATGAGGACGAGCCCGCGCCGCTCCTTGGGCGGGATATAGGCATTGAGCGCCGTCCAACCGTCGATGGCGATCGCCTTGCAGCGCGCATCGCCTCGGAGATAACGCGTCAGCGCGCCTGCTGAACTGGGCTCCAGCTCGCAGGCAATGAGCCGGTCCTGCGGGCGCAAAAAGCTCCGTACCAGGATCGGCGAGCCGGGATAGGCGGTGAGTGTGTTCGACCGATTGAAGCTGGCGACGGCGTCGAGATAAGGTGCAAGCAGGGCTTGGGCGGGCCCCGGCATCTCCGCGGCGACGAGCCGCGCGATGCCGTCGCGCCATTCGCCTCCGCGCGCGGCCTCGGCACTGGCAAGATCGTAAATCCCCGCGCCGGCATGGGTGTCGATGACCCGAAACGGCGCCGGCTTCGAGCGCAGGTGCGCAAGCACGCGCGCGAGCGTTGCATGCTTGATCACATCGGCAAAATTGCCGGCATGGAAGGCGTGGCGGTAATTCATCGGCGCCGGGATACATAAGTGTCCCGGCGCGGGTCCGCGCGCAGACCGCAATACCTCCTAACGCGTGAGCTCGGCCGTCCCCTGCCGCAAGGGTGGCATGACCACCTTCTCACGCCGGCAGGCACGCTCGTCGATGTCGGGGCAGGCGTGAAAGCCAAAGTCCTTGCCGACGCAAATGCGCACCTCGCTCAGTCGGCGGCTGTCGCACGTCACCGCGATGGCATCGCGCGAGAGCCCGGGATTGGCCTTGATGAAGGCCTCCTCGACCTCGTCCGGCGCCACCGTCAGCATCTCCTTCACCTCGATGAACTCGGGCGGGATCTTCACGACCGCGCGAACCTTGCGAACGGTATCGAAATAAGCTCGCGGGCTCAGCCCCGAGCAGGTGCCGTGCTTGTCCCATTGCTGGAAGATCAAGCGCGGCGCCGGCATGAGGTCGAGCATGGAGGAAACGATGTTGCGATCGAGCCTGGGCGACGGCACCTGGCAGAACTCGGGAAACCCGCGCTCGTATTGCGGCCACAGCCCGTGCACCACGAACGAATACGGCCGCGCGGCGCATTGCTGCTGCGGAGGCGTGCCCCGCTCCCCGGCAGCCTCGCAGAACGAAGGCGACCACGACAGCGACAGAACATAAAAATCGAATTGCCCGGGTTGATTTTGCCGGCGATCCTGCGCCGCCGAAACAGAGCAAGCCAGCAATAGAACAATGGCGGCAACAGCCGAACGACTGAACAGTCCCTGCACAACACACCTCCCGAGGACAGAGAACCAAGCCACGCAATTGGTGCGCCTTTTAGCACGACCGCGTGAACAATACAAGAACAAAGAGGAAATAAAAACCGATCAGCTGTTAATAGTGTGCGGGGAGTTACCGCCGACCACTCTTGGAAAATGCTCTGGCTTGATTGGAATTATATCGTTATTTCAATGATGTAGCGCGAAAAATACATCGAATTTCTAAAATTGCGCGACATCACTCCGCTCTACACGTCTAAGTTACGCGCGAGTTCCGGACCAAGAATGGCGTTTCAAGACTTGCCGAGGACACCGCAGCGCCCGAATAAAACAAACCCGGTGCGCCGATGACGGACCGGGTCGGACATACCTCTGAAGGATGCCTATTCGTACTTGAGTTATGTTTCAATTGCAAGAGCTTTTTTCAACCCTCTTTTTCAACCCTTCTGGCTCGCTATCATCACAACCCAAAGCGCCGCTCGCCCAGCGCAGTCCGATTGGTCCATGGGCCGGAAAGTCATGAGCGATAGGACGCTCACTATCTATAGCTCAAAAATAGCGGGAAGCGTGAGTTATAGGACCGCATGTGGCTTTGCCTCACAGGATCGTAAGGTCCTGGGCTACCGGCGGCGATGAGGCATTGTGTCGAGAAGTGTGGAGCTAGCACTACCCGTCAATCATGCGAAGCTCGACCTGATGCTTCCGCGGCATCAGTGCTGCGACATGCCTCGGACGCCGGGTCGATGGCGCAGAAATAGCTCTTGCTTCTGGAGCACAGTCCCGGATCGGACTCCTTGGTGAAGTTCTTGAGGCAGGTGTCCATCCAGTCGATGCTCACGCGGGCCTTCTCGAACTCCTCCTCGCCGCAGAATTGATCGAGGTTCGAGACGACCCGCTGGAATTCCTTCGGGATGCTCTGTTTGGTTCGCGCAGCCGTAGTCTGCGCGCGCTTGTAAAAAGTCTGCGATGCGGCGATGCAGTCCGCTTTATCGGCCGGAGTCCGCGCCGCCGGCGTCGATTCGAGACTGGCCAGCTCGGGTTTTTCTTTGTCAGCCTGGGATTTTGAATCCTTGTGCCGGGCGGACTTGTGTCTTGTCGACGAATGGTGTTTCGCCGCAACCGAGGCCTTGTGTCTCGATGCCGCCGAAGAGCGATGCTTGGCCGCGTCAGATGCCGTCGAGCTCAGGCACGCGACGCTTGCCGCTGCGATCCAGCACAGTACTTTTCTCAACCGAAATCCCCGCGGCATTATCCTACCGTCGCCGCTTTCACGCCTCGGACCCTAATGTAGCCGGGATTGTGACGACTCTATAGCCGCGATAGCCGCGCAGGGGAGGGGGAACCCTCCTATGGCGTGCGGACGAGGTCCCCGAGGAGGCTCGCGGCGACCGTGAGCTTTGCGAGCGTGAGGCCGGAATTGGCGATCTCGTTGACCGACATGCGCACCCGCTCGACATCGTGCCTGCGCGGGGAGGCCCATGCCTCCACCGCCGCCGCGCCGGCAGCGCCATTGCCGGCCATCGCGGCGGTCAGCCGCTGCTCGGCCTGGCCAATGGAATCGAGCGCGCGGTCAAGCGCGAGCCGGTCGAAATAATCGGAGACGACGATGCCGCGCGCGGCGGCCGTGATCTGATCGAGCCGGAAGAAGGCCTCGGCCGCGAAATAGACCCCGGCGAGCTCGCCGATGTCGCGGCCGGTCCGATCTGCGACCACGAGGATGTCGGGCGCCGCGGAAAGCGCGGGGAGGCTCGCGATGCGGCGCGCGAGATCCTCCGGTACCCCATGCTCCGTCAGCTCCATCGTGCGCGCCACACGGCGCGCCGCCGCCGCTTGCGGAAGCGCGCGGCCGAGCGCGTCCTCTACCGCCGCAATGCCGGCGCGATAATGCGCAACGATCGCGGCAAGACCCTGTCTGAAATCGACGTTGCGCAGGAACCAGACCACGCGGTCGAGCAGCAGGTTTTGCACCGCGCCGTAGAGCTCGAGCTGAAGGCTGCCTGAAATCCGGTTGTCGAGCGCGTCGATGTCGTTGTTTAGAGCGGTCATGCCAAAGCTGTCGCGTACCGCCGCGAACGCGCCGGCGATCTGGGCAGCGCTTGCGCCGGTCTGGTCGGCGATGCGCACGACGAGCGACGGCCCGCCGCGATTGATGATGGAGTTGGCGAGCTGGGTTACGATGATCTCGCGCCGCAGGCGGTGGTGCTCGAGGGCGTCCGGAAACGCCCGCGCCACCGCCGCGGGGAAATAACGCTCCAGCTCGCGGCCGAGATAGGGATCATCCGGCACGTTGGAGTGCAGAAGCTCGTGATTGAGCGAAAGCTTGGCATAGGCAAGCAGCACGGACAGCTCGGGGCGCGTCAACGCCTGTGAGCGCCGCCGCCGCTCGGCGATGTCCATGTCGTCGGGCAGGAACTCGAGCGCGCGGTCGAGCTCGCCCGCGGTTTCCAGCGTTTGCATCAGGCGCTGCTCGAAGCCCAAATCCTCGAGCCCGCGCCGCTCCGCCAGCGAGAGCGCGAGCGTCTGGAGATAGTTGTTGCGCAGCACCAGCGC
>DASXIG010000698.1:0-3475 GCA_036498105.1 Xanthobacteraceae bacterium
GAAGGACGTGAAGCTCGTCAACAACGTCGCGATTCCCGCCCGCGTCGGCTCCTGGATCGCCGGCCAGAATCAGTATGGCATCTTCATTGAGCCGGACGCGTCGCAGCTCGAGCGCGACGGCAATGGATTTTTCCTGGCCTCCATAGGAGAGACCGTCGGCCCCGCCGACTACACCGCCTTCATGGCAACTGACAAATACATTCGCGAGAACCCCGAAGTGATCCAGGGCTGGACCAACGCGATCTACAAGGCGCAGAAATGGACGCATGCCGCCCCAACCGCCGACGTGGTGAAGGCAATCGCGGAGTTCTTTCCCGGAGTAACTCCGGAGGCGCTCGCGGCCGCTACAGACCGATACCGCAGGCTCAAGATCTGGAAGGATACGCCGGTCATTCAGCCTGATCCGATCCGGAAGTTTCAGGACATCCTGGTGGACGGCGGCGTGCTCGCTCCGGACAAGCGCGTCAAGTTCGAGGACCTGATCCTCACCGAGTTCGCCAGCAAGGCGAAGTAAGCGGCGAGCGGCTTCGATGAAATCGGACCGCCTCTCCACCGTAGGGTGGGCAAAGGCGCGCGCGCCACAATTGTTTCTGCTGGCACAAACTGATGCGCGCGCCGTGCCCACGCCCAAGCCAGACGCGTGGGCATGGCGCGCAAGAGCGCGCCTTTGCCCACCCTACAATCCATTGGAAGCTCCACAGGCGCGTTGCAAACCCGCGCGGAGGGGCGAGTAACCGGTGCAAAAATTGCCAAACGGCGGCGGTGCGCCGAAGGTCGAGCTGCGCAACGTCAACATGCGCTATTTCAGCCGCGAGGGCGAGACCGAGGCGCTCAAGGACATCTCGTTGCGCGTCGGCGCCGGCGAGTTTGTGGCCATCATCGGCCAGAGCGGTTGCGGCAAGAGCACGCTCCTTTCGCTCATCTCCGGCATTCTCAAGCCCACCTCCGGCACCGTCCTCGTGGACGGCAAAGCGGTCGGCGGTCCCACGCGCAAGGTCGCCTACATGCTCCAGCAGGATTATCTGTTCGAGTGGCGCACGATCCTGGAGAACGCGGTGCTCGGGGCGGAGATCCAGGGCGCCGACATGAGCAAGGCGCGCGGGCGCGCCAGGGAGCTGCTCACCAGATACGGCCTGGGCCAGTTCCTGCATCACCTGCCGCGGCAGCTGTCCGGCGGCATGCGTCAGCGCGTCGCGCTGGCGCGTACGCTGTGCACGGAGCCCGACGTCGTGCTGCTCGACGAGCCGTTCTCGGCATTGGATTCACAGACGCGCCTCGCGCTCGCCGACGAGGTTACCGATATTCTGCGCCGCGAAGGCAAGACCACGATCCTCGTGACCCACGACATCGGCGAAGCGATCAGCATGTCGGAACGGGTGATCGTGCTCTCCCGCCGCCCCGGGCAGATAAAATCGGACCACCCCATCCGGTTCGCGTCGTGCACCGGCCGCCGCCCGGCGCCGCTCGCAGCGCGCAACGCGCCGGAGTTCAATCCTTATTTCAACACGCTCTGGCAGGAGCTCGAAGTGCATGTCGAAGGTTGAGGCCATTGCCGCCGGTCCGAGCCCGCAGTTCCGCGCCTGGCTGGCGCAGGAGCGGCGCGGGCGAATGACGGTGCGCGGAGCGCAGCTCGCCATCCTGCTCGTGTTTCTGGTGCTGTGGGAGGTGCTGCCCAAGGCGCACATCGTCAATCCGCTGCTCACCAGCTATCCGTCGGCGCTGTGGCCGACTTTCGTCGAGCTCCTGCATTCCACCCCGCGCCAAGCGGGCATTCTCACCCACACGTGGTCCACCGTATTTGCAACCATCGTCGGGTTCACGGCCGCGATGGTGCTCGGGATCGCGATCGCGGCAGCGCTGTGGTGGTGGCACGATCTCTACAAGGTGCTCGACCCTTATCTGGTGGTGGCGAACGCCATGCCGAAGACCGCGTTCGTGCCGATCTTCTATATCTGGCTCGGCGCCACGCTTTCGATCTACGGGATGTCGCTTGCGATCTCGCTCTTCATCAGCATCCTGATGATCTACAGCGGATTCCAGGGCATCGATCCCAACAAGATCAAGCTGGCGCAGACCTTCGGGGCGAGCAAGCGCCAGATCCTCGCCAAGGTGGTATTGCCCGGGAGCATCCCGACCCTGATCGCGGCGCTCAAGGTGAATGTGGGGCTGTCGCTGGTGGGTGTCGTGGTGGGCGAGTTTCAGTCCGCCAATACCGGGCTCGGCTTTCTCATCCAGTACGGCAGCCAGATCTTCAAGCTCAACATCGTCATGACGGCCATCACCATACTCGCGATCGTGTCTTCCTTGATGTACCTCGCGATCTCCGGGCTCGAAGCCGCCGTTATGCGGCGGCGGTGATGGGCGTGGAAGCTCTGGCGCCTTGTAGGGGCGGGTTTCAAACCCGCCCTCACACCGCAGGTCGATGAATTCACTCGATCACCTCATCCGCGGTCATCTGCATGATGAGCGGCACGGTGAGGCCGAGCGACTTCGCCGTCTTGAGATTGATCCCCAGCTGGAACTTGGTTGGTTGCAGGACCGGCAGGTCCGCCGGTTTGGTGCCCTTGAGAATTTTTCCGATGTAGATGCCGGCTTGACGGTCCATCTCGTCGACGTCGGTTCCATAGCTGATCAGCCCGCCGGCGCGCGGCCAATTGGGCCCGACATGCATTGTGGGCAGGCGGTATCGTTCGGTCAGTGCGACGATCTGGTTGTAGCGGGCGTTGAACAGCGCGTCGATGTGGACCATGAGCGCGTCGGCGCCGAGCTGGCGGACCTTGGCGAAGGCACCATCCAGCTCGCTCTCGCTGCTGGCGTTCACGATCTCGATCCGCACGCCGATGCTGCGGCCTGCCTCCTGGATCTCCTGCGAATCGGGTTCGGCATTGGGATTCTTCGGATTGACGAGGACGGCGATGACAGCGGCTTTGGGCACGAGCTCGCGCAGGAGCTCGATCCGCTTGGGACCGAGCCCGCTGTTGTAGAAGGTCACCCCCGTGACATTGCCGCCTGGCCGATTGAGGCTCGCCACGAGGCCGAATCGCACCGGATCGCTGCCGTTAGCGAAAACCACGGGGATTGTGCTGGTCGCGGACTTCGCGGCAAGGGCGGAGACTACGCTGCCGGTGGTGAAGATCGCGGCGACCTGGCGTCGGACCAGGTCGGCCGCCAGCTCGGGCAAGCGATCGTATTGGTAATCGGCCCAGCGGTATTCGATGTGAAGATTTTGGCCCTCGACATACCCGGTCTCCTTGAGTCCCGCGAGGATGGGACCCATGACCGCCGAGTATCCCCGCGCCGACGCGCTGATCAGAAACCCGACCACGGGCGGCTGCTGCGCTTTCGCAGGGAGCGGCCACGCGGCCAGCGACCCGGCAGTCGCCTGGAGGAAAGTGCGTCGTCGCATGGAGCCCCTCATCTGAAGCTTCCGGACACGGGCATGCTATTCAAAACCCGGCGCACGCGCCACCCGGTC
>DASXIG010000699.1:0-1554 GCA_036498105.1 Xanthobacteraceae bacterium
GATTGTTTTGTGATCGACGGCGGCTATACTGCGTTTTGATATGGGTCGTAGCGGAGGACGAGCTACCCATCTTGATACCCCGTGCATGCAGGGTATCCGGGACGCCGCGGCCTCTCGAATCCGGCACTGACGTCTGTGGAATACCGGATCACCGCCTTCGCGGATGATGACGAGTCGGGAATGCGGGAACCTTCCTCGTCATGTATGGACGGCCCCCTGTCGGCAAGGGCTTTTTTGGTTGTTCGGCAAACGGATCGGGGAGCGGTCATGTATACGGCCTCTAAATGCGGCCTGTGTGGCCGCGGGCCCTGATGGAGAACGCGGATCGAATTCCAATCATTGCGACGCGCTGTTGCGCGCGATGACGGTTCGGAGTGTTTCGATCCCGGTTTCCTGACCATTTGCCATCACACCATAGTTGCCCTTCCGATTGGATGAGCGCGAGCGGGCCGGCTGTCGCCCTTGAACTAGGCAGCAGCCGGCGCGATCGCGCGATCGCGGTATTGTTCTCCTTTGACCAGCATGGCCCAGACGATGCGCGCGGTCTTGGCGGCGAGCGCCACCATCACGACCTTGTAGGGCCGGCGCGCGAGCAGCTCGCGCAGCCACGGATCGCTGACGCCGCGTGTTCGCTGATGCCGAAGATAGCTGCTTGCTCCGCTGATCAGCAGGGCTCGGAGCATGCGATCTCCCTGTTTGGAGATGCGCCCGGGACGATGCTTGCCGCCGGTGCCGTGATCGCGTCCGGTCAGCCCGATCCATGCTGCGAAATCCCGTCCGCTGCGGAACACCTTTGCATCAGGCACTTTGGCCAAAATCGTGCTGGCGATGATCGGACCGACGCTCGGCACCTTCATCAGCCGGCGGGCATCCTGATCGGCTCGGGCGGCCTGCACGATTTGTCGCTCAAGCGCGCGCTCGTCGGCATCGAGCGCCTGCCAGTGCCGGGCCAGCACCAACAGCGCCTCTCGCATTATCTCCGGGATCTCCTCGTTGGCTGCTTCGAGCTTGGCCATCAACTCACGCAACCCCTTGATCCCCTGCACCGCCACAATCCCGAGTTCGCTCATCGCCGCCCGCAGCGCGTTCGCCGCCATCGTGCGTTGACGCACCAACAGCGCGCGCGTGCTGTGAACAACCAGGGTCGCCTGCTGCTCCACGCTCTTCACCGCAACAAACCGCATCGTCGGCCTACCCACCGCCTCACAGATCGCCTCCGCGTCCCGGCCGTCGTTCTTGTTGCGCTTCACGTACGGCTTCACATAGGCCGGCGGCATCAGCTTGACCTGGTGGCCATAGCGGCCGATCACCCGAGCCCAGTGATGCGCGCTGCCACAGGCCTCAACGCCGACCGTACAAGCCGGCAGTTGCGAGAAAAACTTCTCCACAGCGCCCCGCCGAAGCTGACGTCGAAACGCCACCTTGCCCGATGCATCAACCCCGTGAACCTGGAATACGTTCTTCGCCAAATCTAACCCAACTATGCTAATCTCGTTCATGGACGGCTCCCCTGTCTGGTCGAATCGACATCACCAGTCTGGCACACTGATGCCG
>DASXIG010000700.1:0-3714 GCA_036498105.1 Xanthobacteraceae bacterium
GAATCGAAAAATAGACCATTGAATGAAAAGATATTCTGGGCACTGTTGATTCCCCAGACGGCGACCGCGCCGGTTTGCGTTCCGCCTAAGGAGATGCTCGCGAGCTTCCCTGGAACCTGTCGGAAAGATTGTGCTGACGCCCACACAGGTGTCATGGAGAGCAGGAAGATGGTTAAGTATATAAACCGTCTCATCTCTATTCCTCCGCAGTTGGAGCTCGTGTTTTTTAAGAGCCTGCAAGTTTCTAACGCATAGGTAGTCTGCGCCCGCCGACGGAGCGAATGCAAGGGCAAAACGGCGTGTAAGCCGAGACCCCCTTCCCCACAGATTTCATGAGGGGCGGCCGCCGCTCAGGCGACCCTATTGGCGCGCTGAGCGGCCCGCCTAACTCCCAGCGTGCTACGGCGGCTTCGTCTAAGCTTCTGCCGACCCTATATTCCGCGGATGAACCTTGAGTTATCGGACGACGAAGCCGCTGCCCTCATCCGCGAGCTGCACGACATCGTTGAGAGCGACCGTTACCCGTTCTCACCCCGCATCCGCACACTGAGGGGTGTCCTCGACAAGCTCCGGCCCGAGCCCGTCCGCGAGCCCTTGCCGCCACAGAAAGTATACGCGCCGCCGCGGTTTGACCGCGGGCGTCGGCGTCGAGGATAGGAGGTTGCTACATCGCACGTCATGAAGTCGACGCCCGGCCCGCCAATGACCCTCGGCAACGCGGCCGCTTCGCGCGCGCGGTTGATCGTGTGGTGCAAGGCGTGTCGGCACCAGATCGAGCCCGACCCCGCCGAGATGGCTGAGCGCTACGGCGCAGCTACCGCCGTACCCGACTGGCGCGAGCGGCTGGTTTGCTCCGGTGTGGTGGGCGCGAGATCGATATGGTCGTGATGGGCGAGCGGCGGTGAAAAGCCCCGGCCATCTCTGACCGGGGTCCTCTCTCCGACTCGGCATAACTGCTCTGGACGGCGACGTACCTTTGTACTTACTACTTTCTGCGCGGTTGCGATTAAGCATCTAAGTTATATCTCAAAAAAACGCTTCCATAGCCTTCCTCTGTGTTTGGCTAGCGACGCGAAGTCGAATTGCGCTTTAAGACAACAATTAGATGAGCCGAGCAGTGGCCATAGAAATGTTTACGAACGCGCGAGAGTTTCGACTTGGCCGCCGCCGCGCTGAGCCCGAGTTCGGCCCGCGAAGTGCGCCTCAGATCATCGATCACACCACGATCGCCCACGGGCCAGGGCCCTTCGAAATGTCGTTCGAGATCGACTTTTCCCAAAACTACGCGATTGGCGAAAGCCAGCGGTCCAACGAATATCGCCTGCCGCCAGGCGCTGCGATACTCGTCATCCTGGGGTTGTCCCTCCTTGCGTGGGGGGTGATCCTTGTACTGCTGTTTGCGGTTTTTCACCGATGAAATGCGGCGCCCGAAGTGCGTTTGGCCGTCCTAGTTTATCCCTATGATCGACGAGCTCGATTTCCTGAAGGTGCAGCTCGCCAGGCTGCCGACCCGAAAAGAGCTGGCGCAGATCACGCTTCTGTCAACCCTAACCGGGACTGCTCTCGTCCTTGTCGGGACCGAGGCGTTTTTTTTCGATGACGCTCGATCGAGAGCTCGGGGAGCTCGTCAAAAGCGTCCGCGCCACCCAGCGGCTTGACGTCCCGAGACAATGCCTATGGACTGCCGCCGCGACCTAGCATGGAGCGGCTGATGCAGGTCGCGGACGGAGGAAAATTGCCTCGCGCGAATGCGGTGCTCCGCTCGCGTTTACCGTTGGAATGGGCCTGGAGAGCCGATGATCTATGCGGCTCATGCGGTTGGGAGCGCCGCTTTGGCCGCGGAACGCGTCGAACGCAAGCTGGCCGTCATTCTCGCCGCCGATGTGGCGGGCTACTCGCGGCTAATGGGGATGGACGAGGAAGGGACGCTTGCCGCCCTGGAGGCGCTTAGGCGCGAGTTGGCTGACCCGAAAATTAAGGAACTTCGCGGTCGCATAGTCCCGCATCGCCGCAGCCAGGTACGCGACAAACTCGCTTTCTCATTTGAGGACATGGGCGAGCAGCGGGTTAAGAACATCGCTCGGCCCGTGCGTGCGCACCGCATCGTGCTCGGCGAAGTGGGCCTAGTGAGCCTCCGACAGAGGCACCGACGGAACCGCCACTCGCGCTACCGACAAGCCGTCAATTGCGGTGCTGCCGTTTCAGAACATGAGCGGCCATCCGGAGCAGGAGTATTTCGCGGACGGCATGGTCGAGGAGATCATAACCGCGCTCTCGAAGATGCGCTGGTTCTTCGTCATCGCGCGCAACAGCACTTTCACCTACAAGGACAAAGCAGTCGATGTAAAACAGGTCGGCCCGATCTCGGCCTGCGGTGTGTGCTCGAGGGGCAGTGATCGCAGGGCCGACAGCCGGGTTCGTATCACCGCGCAGCTCATCGACGCCACAACGGGCGATCACGTCTGGGCCGAGCGGTACGATCGCGAGCTTGCCGACATATTCGCGGTGCAGGACGAGATCACCGAGCGGGTAGTGGCAGCGATCGAGCCCGAATTCTATGCGGCCATATGTCGGCTACGGGACGCGCGTTGGAAACATGGAAGCGGAGGCATTATGCTGACGCGCGATCGCAATCGCCCCTGATTAACGCCCAAGCCCACAGCCTGCTCGCGTAGCTGTTGGTGCGCGGTACAGTTTGGGCCGGCGGCATCAAGACCGCCCTCGAAGAGGCGATCGCGGAAACGCGAACGGCGCTCGCCCTCGACGAGCGGGATGCCTGGGCGCAGATGACCCATGGCCAAGTGCCGTTGCGCATGCGTCGCCCCGAGGACGGAGAACGAGCGCTGCGCCGCGCGCTGGAGTTGAACCCGAACTTCGCGCTGGCTTATGCCTTCCTTGTCTGCCGCTGGCCCATCAAGGAGCGGACAGCGAGGCCGTTAAGAGCGCCAAGCACGCGCTGCGATTGAGCCCGAGCGATCCGCTTGTCGGGGCGTACGCCTCACTCGCGATCGCGAATGCGTATTTTCCCGCAGGCATTATACGGACTGTGTTATCTCGGCACGCAATGCGATCAGGAGATACCCAGAGTTCCGACCGGTGCATCACGTGCTTGTTGCGGCGGCGGCGATGCAAAGGACAGGGAGGCCACAACAGAGCGTTGGGCACGGTGCTCCGCTTGCAACCGGATTTGACATTGGCTTGGGTTAACGAGAACACGCCGTATACTGGAGAGATCCTCGGGCGCTTCCTCGAAGGTTTGCGCCGAGCTGGGGTGCAAGAGGAGTGACCACCACCCGCCGTCTCGCCGCGATCCTCGCTGCCGACGTGGCGGGGATAGTCGCGGCTGGTTGGGGCGGACGAGGCCGGCACCCTTCAAGCCTCAAGACGATACAAGCCGAGCTGTTTGACCTGACGATCGGCACGCATAACGGCTGGCTGGTCAAGACGACGTGCGACGGCCACCTAGTGTAAGCGCTCGGTGAGCGGGCCGGTTTAGGCGGCGGCGCGGGTGGTATCGAGCGATTGCCAGTTCCAGGGCAAGAGTTCGGCAATGCGCCTCGCCGGGTGGTCGGCGATGCGGACGAGCAGGTCGGCGAGGTAGTGCTGCGGATTGAGGCCGTTGAGCTTGGCGCTTTCGATCAGCGAATAAATCGCGGCGGCACGGCGGCCGCCAGCATCGGAGCCGGCAAACAGGTAATTCTTGCGGCCAATGGC
>DASXIG010000701.1:0-2808 GCA_036498105.1 Xanthobacteraceae bacterium
GTGGCCTTGATTGCGGGATGCAGATGAAAGCGGACCGCAAACTGGTCCTTGTCGCCGGAGACGAGCTCGCCTTTTGCCGGCGTGAACACGTCCTCGCCGTCAAGCTTCTGGCCGTCGGATGAGAGCGTCAGCGTGCGGTGATGCACGATATTGAAGAGATCGGCGTAGCCGTCGTGGGAGGCGGCAAGCGCCATGCCTCCGGGCTTCTCCTCGCGCGCGGCTTCGACCCGCCGCGGACCGCCGATCATCGGGGTACCGTCGAGCAGGCGCTTGACCGGACGCGCGGGGACGAAGCCGCAGGAGGAGGTGTCGTTGAAGGTGACGGTGGAATGGGCGGCGGTGGCGCGCGCCACCTGACGCCAGCCGTCCCGATTGGTCAGCGGCACGCCACAGTTGACCACCAAGCGGGCCTGCTTGGCCGAGAGCTCGAATGAGAGACACCCCGCGTGCGCTTCCTGGCTCACCGCGAAAGACGGCGGCCGGCCGGTATCCATCAGGATGAGCGTGGCCGCGCTCTCCAGCCGCTGATATCCGGAGTGCGGCGCATTGGCGAGGGGCGCGCCGCGCGCATCGTCGTAGGCGAGGATGGTTGTGACGAGGTCGGTCGGGGTAGGGCCCATTCCGTTGAAGAGGGCAAAGTTGCCGTCGCCATGCCGGAAGAAACGCAGCATCGGCATCATGCGGTCGATGGCATTGAGCAGCGCCGCCGGCGGCGTAAGGTTGCGGGCGGTGAATGCGGTGCGCAGCGGCAAGAGGTCAATAAGTATCGCGATCAAAGCGCCGGGGTTGCGGCTGATGTGTCCGCCGTCGGCAAGGATCTGCCGGCCGAGCTCGTCGCTGAGTCGTCGCGCGGCGGTGCGCATGTAGCGCTGCTGTCCTGCCACGCACAACGCGGCATAGGTCAGCGCGATGATGGCCTGGAGACGCGGCACGCCGTCGCGCGCTTCGCCCAGCGTGTAGCTCAAATGCCGGATCTGCCTGGTGAGGCTGCGCATGAACCGCCGGTAGAATGCCGGGTTCGAATCATCGAGCATCAGCGGGGCCTGGCTGATCCAAGCTATGATGCGCCGCGCCACGACTTCGGGACGCCAGGCGATCGCGTCGCGCGCGCCGCTCATGGCGATCCATTCGTCCACCAGCGCGCGGGCGTTCGAACGGGCGATGGCGGATTCCGCCGCGCGCAGGTGCCGCAGCCAGCCAAAGCCGAACAGGGCGACCGCCCAATCCTCCGACGGTGGTGTCATCTGGAAAGGTGAGCGTGATTCGCACACGACCACCTTTCCGGCAAAGGCGAAGCGGCCGGAATAGATCTCGCTCGCACGGGTGGAGTCAGTGGTGCGCAGATCCTGGGGGGCAATCACCAACCGATCCGGTTTGCCGAACGAGGTCAGCCAACTCATGACCGGGTTAGTGGTGATGCGGCCGACGAGGCTGCCAAAAAGCCTGCGCGCCAGGATGACGGACAACCCGGCTCGTTCCGCGACCGAGGCGCGCGACATTCGAGGCTTGGCTCCCCTCATTGCGGCCGACTCAACCATAGCGAAGGTCGGGTTTCCGTCCAACCGCTGCGCAATACCTCGTCTGGCTCGTCCATATCAGCAAAGCGTACCGGCGGGTTACGCCACCAGCCGAGGGGCAGGCTGCGTGGCTAATGTACGCCAATGCACTGAGTCGCCCCGATACGAATCAGACGATTCACGTTCGTTCCAGGCGGGCCGCGTAGAAGCCGTCGACGCCGGCCATACCCGGATCCGGGTCGGGCAGATGGCACGGCAGTGTTCGCAGATCGCCGTCAGGGGTTAGCCATTCGCCGGGAATGTAGGCCTCCCCTGGCTGAATCGCTCGTCGGCGGAGGCTTGGCTGCTCACGCAAGAACTCGCGCACGACGGCAATTCCTTCCTCGGGCTCGAGCGAGCAGACGCAATAGATCAGCATGCCACCCGGTTTCACCAGCTCGGCCGCCTTCCCGATCAGGCGCCGCTGCAAAGCCGCCAGATTGAGCATATCCGATTCGCGCTTGATCCAAGGGATGTCGGGATGGCGCCGGATGGTACCGGTCGCGGAGCAGGGAGCATCCAGAAGGACGGCATCGAATGTGCCTCCCCGCCATTCCAGCACGTCGGCGCTCACGAGCTCTGCGTCCAGTCCGACGCGCAGGAGATTTTCGCGCACGCGGGCGAGCCGCTGCGGGGAGCGGTCGACCGCGGCGACGCGGGCTCCCGCGGCGGCAAGCTGCATGGTCTTGCCGCCCGGGGCGGCGCAAAGATCGGCCACCATGCGCCCGTGAAGATCGTCGAGCAGCCGGGCCGGCAACGCCGCTGCCGGGTCCTGTACCCACCATGCACCTTCGGCATATCCGGGCAATTGCGTGGTGGGGCCATGCACCATGGCGCGCACCGAGCCGGTAGGCAGCACACGGCCACCGAGCGTGTCTGCCCAGCTCTGCGCGTCGCTCTTGACCGTGAAGTCGAGCGCGGGCTCCCGGGCTTGGGCCGCCGCAATCCTGCGGGCGGTCTCCGCACCGTAATTGCGCTCCCAGCGCTCCATGAGCCAGGGCGGCGTGTCGAGCGGCCCGAATTGGGAGTCGAGCTTTTGCGCTTCCTCGCGGACGACCCGCCGCAAGACCGCGTTGACGAGCCCCGCATAGCGCGCCGTACGTCCGTCAGCCCGTACCACTCGCACGGATAGGTCGACGGCGGCATGGTCGGGCACATTGAGCCACAGGATCTGGGCAAGGCCGAGAAGGAGCGCAATCTCGACGCGCGGCGCGTCCGCGGGGAGCCCACGGTCGAGCAGATTTCCGAGCAG
>DASXIG010000702.1:0-4400 GCA_036498105.1 Xanthobacteraceae bacterium
CGGCTTCTGCGTCACAGGATGGACGTTGGCGACGTGCTGATCGCCGGTGAGGGCGTGGCAGATCAGCACTGCATTGCTGCGCTCCGCATTGAGCGTGCCATAGGTCTGGTAGGCGACCTGAAATGGCGCGAGATCAATGCCGGCGTCGAGCCGCAGGGGTTGGTCTCTGCCGAAGCAAACGACAAGCGAGCGGGGGTTGTCAGCCTCGCGCCCTCGGGCAGCGGGGTCCAGTTCGATGCTGAGAGCGGGCTCCACCATCTCGACGCAACTTTCCGACCGACCATTCCCACGTGCCGCCGCTCATTTCTCGGTTCACGCGAGTGAACGCGCATAGATAGGACGCGTGAGGCGCCTGTCAACGTTGCTTTGCTTTCGTCCAGGCGGCCCTCTATCAACGCTGCGGCCCGTTTGCTCGCTCGCAAGCAAAAGAGGACTGCATGTCGACGTCCGAAACTCCGTCCCTCGCCGAGTTGCGAAAGGAGATCGATCGTCTCGATGAGGCAATGCACAAGCTGCTGATGCAGCGCGGCGAGATCATTGACCGCCTGATCAAAGCAAAGCACACCCAGGAATCCGGCTCTGCCTTCCGACCGGCACGTGAAGCGCAGATGATGCGTCGGTTGGTGGAGCGGCATAAGGGTATCCTGCCGCTCGATACCGCCGAGAGCATCTGGCGCGTCATCATCGCGACCTTCACCTATGTCCAGTCGCCGTTCTCGGTACATGCCGATCTCTCCGCAGGCGATACCTTGATGCGGGATTCCGCGCGCTTTCATTTCGGGTTCACGGTCCCGTTCGTGCCGCATCTCGGGGCCGCCAATGTCGTGGCGGCGGTTTCCGGGTCCAAGGGTGACCTCGGACTTGTGCCGGCATTCGATATGGCCGCTGCGGGGGCTTGGTGGAGCGCGCTAGAGCTTGAACCCGCTCCGAAGATCATTGCGCGGCTGCCGTTCGTGGAGCGTCCAGATCATCCCGCCGCCCTCCCGGTCTTCGTGCTCTCCCGTGCCGCCTCCGACACCATGGTCAAGGAGATCGAGGTGTGGAGCGTGCAGGTCGCCGGTTGGAGCACTCGCGCCGCACGGGAGCTGGCGGTCCTTGCCGACGTGATCGCGGTACCCGAAGGCGCCTTCGAGGGCGCAGCGTTGCTCGTATCAGTGCCGCACGGCGGCAGTATCGATCGAGTAACCGAGCTTCTGGTGGAAACCGGCGCGTCGGTGCGCCGCGCGGCGCTCGTAGGCAGCCATGCAACCCGCTATAAGCTCGCCAATGCCTCGAGGCGCGCCGATGCCGCATTTTCCGGAGCGTGACATGTCGCTCCTACAACGCCCGCAGCCGCGTCCGGGCGTGCTCGCGATCGATCCCTACGTGCCGGGCAAAAGCTCAGCGTCGGGACTGCCCAAGGTATTCAAGCTGTCGTCGAACGAGACTCCGCTCGGGCCCAGTCTGCACGCCATCGCAGCATACCGCGACATGGCGGACCGCTTGCAGGACTATCCCGATGGCGCTTCGACCGCACTGCGGGAGGCGATCGGTCGGGCCTATGGGCTTGACTCCGACCGCATCGTCTGCGGCGCTGGCTCCGATGATCTCTTGAATCTGATCGCCGATGCGTATCTCAGGGACGGCCACGAAGCCATTCACACGACGCATGGCTTTTTGGTTTATCCCATAGCCACGCTCGGCTCGGGCGCAACGCCGGTCGCGGCGCCTGAGACCAACCATACTGCCGACGTCGATGCGATACTCGCGGCAGTAAGCGCGCGCACCAGGATCGTGTTTCTTGCAAATCCGAACAATCCAACGGGTACGTACGTGCCATTCGACGAGCTCAGGCGGTTGCACAGGGAATTACCTCCTCATGTGCTGCTTGTGCTCGATGCCGCCTATGCGGAGTATGTCCGGCGCAACGATTACGAGGCAGGCATCGAGCTCGTGGCAACATCGGACAACGTGGTAATGTGCCGGACGTTCTCCAAGATTTATGGACTTGCGGCTCTCCGGCTGGGTTGGCTGTATGGGCCCGCGCATGTTGTGGACGCCATAAACCGCATCCGCGGACCGTTCAACGTCAACGCGCCTGCGATTGCGGCCGGGACTGCTGCCATCAGGGATACCGCCCATGTCGAGACCTCACGTAGGCACAACGAGCGCTGGCTCACGTGGCTGATGGAGGAAATCCCGAAGCTTGGGCTCAAGGTGACGCCCAGCGTCGCCAACTTTGTGCTGATCCATTTTCCCGACCGTGCAGGTTTCTCCGCCGCGGACGCTGATGCGTTTCTGACCAGGCGCGGTCTCATTCTGCGCCGCGTGGCCGCGTACAAGCTCCCGAATGCGCTCCGGATGAGTGTGGGAACCGAGGAAGCAAATCGCCTCGTGCTGGCGGCGCTCTCCGAGTTCATGGACCGCTGATGAGCGGGGCGGCCCCGTTCAATCGACTGGCACTGATCGGAATGGGCCTCATTGGCTCATCGATCGCTCGCGCTGCACGCGTCCAGCGCGCCGCCACCTCGATCGTCGCCACCGCACGCTCGGCGGCAACGCGTCGACGCGTTGCCGAGCTGGGCCTCGCCGACCAGATTGTCGAGAGCAGCGCGGCGGCCGTGGAAGGCGCCGATCTCGTTATTCTTTGCATCCCGGTGGGCGCCTGCGGGGCGGTAGCAGCAGAGATCAGATCGCATCTGGCGCCGAACGCCATCGTTTCCGACGTTGGCTCGGTCAAAGGCGCCGTCGTGCGAGACATGCTGCCCCATATTCCGGATGGCGTGCATTTCGTCCCCGCTCACCCCGTGGCCGGCACGGAGCATTCCGGCCCCGATGCGGGTTTTGCTGAGCTCTTCGTCAACCGCTGGTGCATTCTCACGCCGCCTCCGGGCGCTGCCCAGACGGCCGTGGACCGGCTGGCGTGGTTCTGGCGCACGCTCGGTGCGAACGTCGAAGCTATGTCGCCTGAGCACCATGACCTCGTGCTCGGAATCACGAGCCATCTGCCTCATCTCATTGCTTATACGATCGTTGGCACCGCGGATGAGCTGAGTGAGGTCACCCGCTCCGAAGTGCTGCAGTTCTCCGCGGGGGGCTTTCGGGACTTCACCCGCATCGCGGCCTCCGATCCCACGATGTGGAGAGACGTCTTTCTCGCCAACAAGGATGCCGTGCTGGAGATGCTGGGACGCTTCCAGGAAGATCTGGCGGCTCTCACCCGCGCCATAAGGCGTGGCGACGGCGATACGCTGTTCAAGCAATTCAGCCGAACGCGGGCTATACGCCGGGGTATTCTGGAGATCGGCCAGGATTCGCCCGCGCCCGACTTCGGTCGTCCCCACCCCGACCTTTCGCACAAACGGTTGCCGCGGCCCTATGCCGCCGAAACTTGAGCAGTCGACGGCGGGCGTTGTTGCTACAGCATGGGCTACTTTAGAATGCGGGCGGCACCGTACCGACTGGAAACGGTCCAAGAAACACTGTGCCGTCGACAAAGCGCAGCGGCAGGGCGGTTGCGGGCTTGCCATCGAGCTCGGTACGCTGGCCAAGAGCCGCGGCAAGGCCGGGCGCGGCTCCTTGACGCGCAATCCCGCCCAGTCCGGGAAGAAGCCGATCAAGCGCGTTGAGCGCGGCGCCGACTTGCCCTTCCGACAAAAATCGTTCCAGGTTGAACATCCGCAGGACTTGTTCGAGCCCCATAACTGTGATGCGGAGATTGCCGTCGAGGCGCCCCTGTGCCGTAAGTCTCAGAGTGCCCGCACCTTCCGCTACGATGGCGTCCTGCTCGACGCGCGCCTTGATGATCTCGATCTCACCGCCGCGCGCCTGCCATGCTCTGAAACGTTCTGGCCAAGGCATCGGGGAGAAATCGTTCATGCCGTGGAGCATGCTCGTGATCTCCGCATTGGTGGGCCGCGCGGCAATGGGATGCACCCTTTCTGCAGTCGCGCCCCTGAGCTCCAGTACCGTCTCGATGGCCGGATCTGCAACGCGCGACCCGGAAGCATCGCGGCCATGCAGCTCGAAATGCCCCGCCTTGAACACGGGCTCGGGACCGAAGGTGCCCGGATCGCGCACCGAGAGAGCCTCGAACGCGAGCGACCCGCGTTCAATTCGTGAGGGTAGTCCGCGCACGCTTGCGCGGCCAATGCTCCAATTGAGAACGTACTCGGCGCCGCTACCCGGCTGGGAAATGCTGAGCGGGCCGGTGAACTCGCTGATGAGCAGCGTGGGGGCGTAGATCTGCACCATAGCCAGGACGGACGGCAGATCGAGCTGCAAGGTTGGGTTGCCTTTCAGATCGAAAGTACCGCCGACGCAAAGCACCTCGATCCGGAAGGGATAACCGCCGACCGAAAGGGTTTCGCAGTCCTGCCGTCGCCCTGCCTGACGTTCGCGCTCGCGCAGGGAAGCAATCT
>DASXIG010000703.1:0-3368 GCA_036498105.1 Xanthobacteraceae bacterium
TGCGGATCGAAAGCCACAGCCTATCAGTGGAGTGCAACCTCTGCGACCGGGAATGTTGTTGCACTTTGCCGCGCCTTGGGAAATGTAGGGTGGCAAAGGCGCGCGCACCGGTGTGCTTGGCGCCGCAAAGGTGATGTGCGCGCGCTGTGCCCACGCGTGACACGATTCCGCGAGATCATGCGGGCATGCGGCCGGTTGTCGTTCACGCGTGGGCACGGCGCGCAAGATTTGTGAGATGCGGAGATATTGGAGAGGCGCGCCTTTGCCCACCCTACCCACAATCGCGAAGCAGGCCAGAGATTGCTGATGATGAGCACCGTCGAGGTGAGCGAGCGCGCTGGGACCGGCACGGAGGATCTCTTCGGCCATCCGCGCGGGCTGACCTATCTGTTCGCAACCGAGATGTGGGAACGCTTCTCCTATTATGGCATGCGTGCGCTGCTCGTTCTCTACATGGTGAAATTCCTGCTGCTGCCCGGCCACGCCGAGAACGTGCTCGGGTTGGAAACGCTCAGACGCGGGTTTGAAAGCTTTTTCGGGTCACTGGGGCCGCAGCCCCTCTCCTCCCACATTTACGGGCTCTATACCGGGCTCGTCTACTTGACGCCGCTCTTCGGCGGTTTTCTTGCCGACCGCTACCTCGGCCAGCATCGCACCATCCTGCTCGGAGCGGCGCTGATGGCGGTCGGCCATTTCATGATGGCGTTCGAGCCCCTCTTTCTGATCGCGCTCGGGATGCTGATCCTCGGCAATGGGGCGTTCAAGCCGAACATGTCGGCGCAGGTGGGCGGGCTCTATGCGCCAGGAGACCGGCGGCGCGACCGCGCGTATTCCATCTTCTACGTCGGCATCAATCTTGGTGCGTTGCTCGCACCGTTGATATGCGGCTCACTGGGCGAGGAACTGGGATGGCACTACGGGTTTTCCGCCGCCGGGATCGGCATGACCATCGCGCTCCTGGTTTACATTCGCGCCATCGGCGTACTCCCGGCGGACGAACTCCACAGGGTGAAGCGCACAAGAGAACCTGCCAGGCCGCTCGACCGCAGGGAATGGCTCAGTATTCTTGCGCTCCTCGTCCTGTTCATGCCGACAGCGTTGTTTTGGGCGACTTACGAGCAGCAAGGCAACACCCTCGTCTTGTGGGCTGACGATCACACGGATCGTTATATCGACCTTCTTGTATGGCACGGAGAAATTCCCATCACCTGGTTCCAGGCCTTCAACCCGCTTCTGATAATCGTGTTCACGCCGTTTCTGGTCCGGCTATGGGCGCGGCAGGCCCAGCGGGGCACGGAGCCAGGGACCATCACAAAGATGTCGCTGGGGTGCCTCGGGGTCGCGATCGCCAATCTGATCATGGCGGTAGCGGCGTGGAGAGCCGCGGGTGACGAGGCCAGCTGGTTGTGGCTTCTCGCCTACTTCGTGGTGATCACCCTGGGCGAGCTTTACATCTCCCCGATTGGGCTCTCCCTGGTGTCGAAGCTCGCTCCCGCGCGCATGGTCTCCATGCTCATGGGATTGTGGCTTGCGACCAGCTTTGCCGGCAATCTCATGGCCGGTTGGCTTGGAAGCTTCTGGAGCGAGATGGACAAGATCATGTTCTTTCTGATGATCGCGGGCATTGCCGCGCTCGCCGGCGCAGTCATCCTGCTGTTCGAGCGGCCGCTGCGTGGCATCGTTGCGGACCAGACCGTTGCAGCATGACGGGTTCGAGCAACCGCTGCCCGCGTGCCTTCGGACATGTCGAGACCTGGGTTTTCGATCTCGACAACACGCTCTATCCGCACAGCGTCAATCTGTGGCAGCAGGTGGATGAGCGCATCCGCGATTACATCGCGGAGTTCCTGAAGGTCACGCATGAGGAGGCGTTCCGGCTGCAGAAGGACTATTACAAGCGTTACGGCACTTCCATGCGAGGACTGATGACCGTGCACGGCATGCAGCCGGACGATTTCCTCGATTTCGTTCACCAGATCGATCATTCGCCGCTCGAACCGAACCCGGCATTGGGCGATGCCATAGAGAAGCTACCGGGCCGCAAGGTCATCCTTACCAACGGCACGCGCCGCCACGCCGAAGCGGTGCTCGCCCGGCTCGAGATCGGCCGCCACTTCGATGACGTGTTCGACATTGTCGCGGCCGAGCTCGAACCAAAGCCGTCAGCGCAGACCTATGATCGTTTTCTGAATGCGCTCAAGGTCGATGCCGCAACGGCTGCGATGTTCGAGGATCTCGCCCGCAACCTCGCCGTACCGCATGCCCTCGGAATGACGACGGTGCTGGTCGTCCCCGAGCACTCGCGCGAAATCTTCCGCGAGGATTGGGAGCTCGAGGGGCGCGATGCGCCGCACGTCGATCACGTCACGGACAATCTCGCCGCGTTTCTAAAAGACATCAGCAGCGACAGGTAGCCCATGTCACACGCCGAGCTTGCAACAATTATCGACGACGCCTTCGAGCACCGCGACACGATCGGGCCGACGACCAAAGGGGCGGTGCGCCAAGCCGTCGACACCGCCCTCGATCTCCTGGACCGCGGCGAGGCGCGAGTCGCAGAGCGCGGCGCGAATGGCGACTGGCGGGTGAACCAGTGGCTGAAGAAGGCCGTGCTGCTCTCGTTCCGCCTCTATGACATGGGTCTGATCGGCGGAGGGCCGGGCAACGCAGTGTGGTGGGACAAGGTCCCGTCCAAATTCGCGGGCTGGGACGAGGGACGGTTTCGGGCCGCCGGGCTCCGGGCTGTGCCGAATTGCGTGGTGCGCCGCTCGGCCTACATCGCGCCCGGCGTCGTGCTGATGCCGAGCTTTATCAATCTCGGCGCCCATGTGGATTCGGGCACCATGGTCGACACGTGGGCGACCGTCGGCTCCTGTGCGCAGATCGGAAAGAATTGCCATATCTCCGGAGGCGCCGGTATCGGCGGCGTGCTCGAGCCGCTGCAGGCCGGACCGGTTATCATCGAGGACAACTGCTTCATCGGCGCGCGCTCCGAAGTCGCGGAGGGCGTCATTGTGCGTGAAGGTTCGGTGCTTTCCATGGGGGTCTTCATTGGCGCTTCGACCCGCATCGTCGACCGCGAGACCGGTGCGATTTTTCAGGGCGAGGTCCCCGCATACTCGGTCGTGGTGCCGGGCTCGCTGCCCGGCAAGGCCGGCAAGAATGGCGCCGCGAGCCCAAGCCTCTATTGCGCGGTAATCGTCAAGCGCGTCGACGAAGGCACGCGGGCAAAAACATCCATCAACGAGCTGTTGCGGGACTGAGAGAACACGAGATGGCCGCCGATCCGGTCGCCCTTGCGCGCGATCTCGTCCGCTGCCCGTCGGTCACCCCGGCGGAGGGCGGTGCGCTGGCGCTGATTGAATCGG
>DASXIG010000704.1:0-2953 GCA_036498105.1 Xanthobacteraceae bacterium
GATCCTCACCCGGTACAGCGCAATCAAGGACGAGAGCCTGTTCCGCCGCATAGTCCCGAGCTGGGTCGATCCGAACGGCGAAGTCAACGTGACGAGCCTCAAGAAGGACCTCGCGTTCTTCCGCGAGCTCGGGCTGATCGAGAAGAAGGACACCAGCGTGGACGCGGTGGTGGACGCCTCGTTTGCCAAGGCAGCGGTCGCCAGGCTCGGCCCATATCAAAGCGGCGCAAACTAACGAGGCCAGCACCATGACGCCGCGCGAGCAGAACGATGTGCTGACCCGGAGCGGCCCCCAAAGCCCGATGGGAAATCTGCTCCGGCGCTATTGGATTCCCGCGCTGCTTGCGGGGGAGCTGCCGGAGCCCGATTGCCCGCCAGTACGCGTGAAGCTCCTGTCGGAGCGGCTCCTCGCCTTCCGCAACACGCAGGGCAAGGTCGGCATCATCGACGAATTCTGCGCCCATCGCGGAGTATCGCTGTGGTTCGGGCGCAACGAGGACAACGGGCTGCGCTGCTCCTATCACGGCTGGAAATACGACGTCAGCGGCCAATGCGTCGAGATTCCGTCCGAGCCGGTGGAGAGCGGTTTCTGCAAGAAGATCAAGCTCACGTCCTATCCCTGCATCGAGCTCGGCGACGTGATCTGGATCTACATGGGACCGCCGGAGTTAAAAGCTCCGCTTCCCGCCTTCGAATGGGCGCGCGTGCCGGCCTCGTACCAGTTCGTCAGCAAGCGCACCGAGGAATGCAACTGGCTCCAGGCCATGGAAGGCGCCATCGATTCCTCGCACGTCTCATTCCTGCACCGCCATGACCTGCGCAGCGATTCCCTCCACATCAGCAGGGGAGCCGAGCTCACCCGCGAGACCGACGCGCGTTTCGAAGTGGTCGAGACCAAGGGCGGCATGGTGATTGGCGTTCGCCGGCCGGCAGCGAACGGGCAGCTCTATTGGCGGATCACGCAATGGATCATGCCGTTCCACACCATGATCCCGCCCTATGGGGAGAACGCGCTCAATGGCCATGCCTTCGTGCCGGTCGACGACGAGAGCTGCATGGTGTGGAGCTTCACCCACCATCCCACGCGCGCGCTTACCGCGCACGAGCTCGAAGTGATGCGAGGGGGCGGCGGCATCCATGTGAGACTGATCCCGGGCACGTTCCGCCCCGTGGTCAACAAGGACAACGACTACATGATCGATCGCACCGCGCAGCGCGCCAACAAGACTTATTGCGGAGTGGCGGGGATCGCGATGCAGGATGCCGCCGTCCAGGAAAGCATGGGCCCCATTCAGGATCGCAGCAAAGAGAACCTGGTTTCCACCGACAACGGCGTGATCATGGCGCGCATCCGGCTGCGCAAGGCGATGCTCGCGGCCGAGCAGGGCCGCGAGCCCGACGGCATCGACCCGGACACGCACGCCGTGCGCTCGGCGTCGATCGTGCTGCCCGAAGACGCAAGCTTCATCGAAGCCGCCGCCGAGGCGCTCAAGGCGCGAGAGGGCGTGGCCCACACCTCGGTGTAAGGGCCGGTTTGAAACTGCCCCCTGCGAAGCTCTCGTGTTCGTAGTGGCGAGGCATGCCTCGCCCTGCGCACCGCATGCGCGCCGGGGACGCGGGCGACGCATGCGTCGCCCCTACGCAGCCGAACGCCGTATCACTCCTTCTCCCCCAGCGTCTCCGGAAAGCCGTCGAAATCGTAGCCGCGAAAATCGCGAAAGTTTTGCCAATGGGCCGCGATGTCGCCGCGAAAGAGGTCGCGCGTGAGCGCGCGCACCAGCCTGGGCACCAGATATTTCATCGGGCGGATGGCCGCGCCGCTCGGCCCGAAACTCAGCGTCGCGGCGAAATTGAAGCAGTGGATGTTCCGCAGCCCCGGCGCGGCGTCCGGCACGCGCTCGACAAAGGAGAAGGATGGCGAAAGGTAAGGGTAGAGTCCGAGGCGGGGGTTTTCCTCGCCGACCGGAGGCTTGAAGCGGTCGTTCCAGGTCGCGATTTGATCGGCGAAATGCGCAAGCTCCGGCCGCAGCCGGTGGTCGACGTCGACCCCGGTTCCTGCGATGAGGAAGTCCGCGAATTCCCGGCCTTGCGGGGTGTGAAGCACGACTCGTCCGTCCGCCACTTCGAGGCGCTGCCACGGTCGGTCCGTGAACATGCGGTAGTTGGGGAAGCGCGAGACGCGGCTCCACGCATCCCTGGTGAAGGGTTCGCGCAGCTCCAGAAAATAGGTGAGGAAGCGCCAGCGCCACAAGTCGTCCATCTCCCCGATGTGGCGCATGAAGCCGGCAAAGGCCGCCCACCGATAGGGCTGGATCGATTGCACGCGCGGACGGCGGCAATACTGGTCAACGGCGGACGCGCCATGCTCGAGCGCGGCGGCGGCGTTGTCCATTGCCGTTGCCGCCGCTCCCAGCACCGCCACGTGCTTGCCCCGCAGCGCTGCAAAATCGATGGGCTCGCTCGCCTGCGCCCAATACGGCTTCGGCAATTCGTGCAACAGGGAAGGCGTGTGCCACCGTCCGCCGCCCTCCATCCCGGTCGCGAGCACGATCTTGCGGGCGAGCACGGTCTCGGCACCTGCCGGGGTCTCGACCTCGGCCGCGAGGTGCTCGCCGTGCGGCACGATCCGTTTCAAGAGCACGCGATTGCGCACCGGCAGGCTCAGGAGCTGCCGGATCCAACCACGGTAGCGCGGCCATTCCGTGCGGGGGATTTGATCCACACCGCCCCAGGCCTCCGCGCCGAACTGAGCCTCGTACCAGGCTTTGAACGCCAGGCTTGGGAGGCCAAGGTCGGGGCCGGTGAGCTCTTTCGGCGTGCGCAGCGTCTGCATGCGGGCATGACTGAGCCACGGCCCCTCCTCTCCCTCCGGCAGCGCATCGATGCACAGGACGTGATCGACATGGTCCCGCATCAGGCCGAACGCGATCGCAAGGCCGGCTTGGCCCGCTCC
>DASXIG010000705.1:0-2941 GCA_036498105.1 Xanthobacteraceae bacterium
GCCGGCGGCGGCAGAATGAGATCTGCTGCGGTTACCGCGGGCACTTCGATGTGCAGGTCGATGCGGTCGAGGAGCGGACCCGAAAGCCGCGCCTGATAATCGGCAGCACAGCGGGCATTGGACCCCCGCCTGCAGGTGAACCCGGGCTCGCTGGCGCGCCCGCAACGGCAGGGGTTCATGGCGGCAACGAGCATGAATCTTGCCGGATAAGTCACGCGATGGTTGACCCGCGCGATTGCGACTTCTCCTGTTTCCAGCGGTTGCCGCAAGGAATCGAGCACATGCGCCTGGAATTCCGGAAGCTCATCCAGGAAAAGAACGCCGTGATGCGCAAGGGAGACTTCCCCCGGCCGTGCCCGCAAGCCGCCGCCGACCAGGGCCGGCATGCTGGCGGAATGATGCGGCGCACGGAATGGACGCCGGTTGGTGAGCGCGCCGCCCTCGATCTCGCCCGCGACCGAGGCGATCATGGAGACTTCGAGCAATTCCGCGGGGGTGAGTGGCGGAAGAATGGTGGGAAGGCGCGCGGCCAGCATCGACTTGCCGGCGCCCGGTGGGCCAACGAGCAGCAGATTATGACCACCGGCCGCGGCGACTTCGAGCGCCCGCTTCGCGCTCTCCTGTCCCTTGATGTCCTTGAGGTCCGTCCCCGGTTCGGTGAATTCGCGAATCTTGGGCTCGGGCCGCGAGAGAACCTGGGTGCCGCGGAAATGATTGGCGAGCTGGATGAGCGATCCAGCTGCAATAATCTCCATTTCCGGACTTGCCCACGCGGCTTCCGAGCCGCCTGCCGCCGGGCAGATGAGACCCTCCCCGCGGGCATTGGCTCCGATAGCTGCGGGCAGCACCCCGGCAACTGCGGCGATGGAACCGTCCAGACCGAGCTCGCCCAGAACCGTCAAGCCGGAAAGGGCATCAGCAGGAATGGCGCCGATGGCAGCCATGAGCCCAAGCGCGATGGGAAGATCGTAATGGCTGCCTTCCTTGGGGAGGTCGGCGGGAGCGAGATTCACCGTGATCCGCCGGGCCGGCAGCGCAAGCCCCGAGGCGACGAGCGCCGCGCGCACCCGCTCGCGCGCCTCGGATACGGCCTTATCGGGCAAACCGACGACATTGAATGCGGGCAGTCCTGGCGCGACCTGAACCTGCACATCGACCGCACGCGCTTCGATGCCTTCGAATGCGACGGTTGTCACCCGTTGGACCATGCGTGCCCCTGCTTCGCTCGCGACATTACCGCGAGCGCCCTCGGAGGGCAAGAACAATTAGGGAACAGGCGAAGGAGCTGCTACCCCCTGCGTTTTGCTTCGATGCAGTTCCAGATCATGGCTGCGACGTCGGGCCCCCCCAGGTTCTTAACCGCGCGGATGCCGGTCGGTGACGTAACATTGATCTCGGTGAGGTAGCCGTCGATCACGTCGATGCCGACGAACAGCAACCCCCGTTGGCGCAGCGGCGGCCCCAGTCTCGCGCAAATCGCGCGCTCGCGGCCGGTGAGCTCGGTCTCGGTCGGCGTGCCGCCGCGGACCATGTTGGAGCGCAGATCGTCAGGTGCGGGAACGCGGTTGACCGCGCCGGCAAATTCGCCATCCACGAGGATGATGCGCTTGTCCCCATCCTTGACCGCCGGCAAGAACTTCTGCACCACCCACTGCTCGCGGAACGTCACGCTGAAGAGATCATAGAGCGAGCCGAAATTGAGGTCTTCACGGGCGAGCCGAAAGACGGCCTCGCCGCCTTTTCCGTATAAGGGCTTCATCACGATGTCCCCGTGCTCGGCGCGGAACGCCTTGATCTCGGCGAGGTCGCGCGTGATCAGGGTCGGGGGCATCAGGTCGGGGAATTCCATGACGAACATTTTTTCCGGCGCGTTGCGGACCTCGGCCGGCTCATTGACCACCAGCGTGGTGCGGCGAATGCGCTCAAGAAGATGGGTGGTGGTGATGTAGGCGAGGTCGAACGGCGGGTCCTGCCTCAGAAGGACTACGTCGAAGGACATGAGCGCCATGCGCTCCGGCTCGCCAAGGCTGAAATGATCGCCTTCCTTGTCGCGCACGGCGAGCGGGCGCACCGCGGCATAGACCTGGTCTTCCCGCAGCGCCAACCGGTCCGGGGTATAGTACGCAAGCTCGTGGTTGCGCTGCTGCGCTTCCAGCAGCAACGCAAAAGTGGAGTCGCCGCGGATGTTGATCCGCTCGATCGGATCCATCTGTACCGCGACTTTCAGGCGCATGAATTTCCTGGCGCTACGACGTGGTAACACAAACGCAACATTAACAATTTACCTTCAAGATCTCACGATATCCGAAACTCCCGGCGGAGAGACGACGTGAGATTGCCGAATTTGTCGATTGCGACCAAGCTCTACTTGATCTTTGCGCTGCTCGCCACGGTCACTGTCGTGCTCGTCAGTATTACCGTATTCAATTCCCGCCGACATGCTGCGCTGACGGCGGAATTCGGATCGGCCTTCGCGGGAGCCTTGAACGTCGAGCGCGTCAATGCGCTCATCTACGCGGTGGTCATGGAATCGCGTGGAATTTACATGTCCTCGGATATCCCCACCGCCAAGATTTACGGCGACGGACTGCTCGTTTTCAATGATCGCATCGGCGAGGTCGTAAGGGAATGGCAGCATTCCGTGCGTTCAGACGACGAGGCGCTGTTCGAGGCGTTTTCCAGGCGGATTCGCCAATTCCAGGAGTTCCGGCGAGAGCTGGTGCGGCGCGGGGTCGAGATCAATCCCGCAGCGGGCCGCGAATGCGGCGACAACGACGCCAACCGCAGCGTGCGCAAGGCACTCAATCTCGATCTCACGCAGCTCAGCGAGCTTTATGCCAAACGCTCGCAGCGCATCTATGAGGAGATCAACAACAACAGCATCCGGGTGGCGTGGCTCACGGGCGTAACCGCTGCGCTGGCCGTGATGCTGGCGGCGCTG
>DASXIG010000706.1:0-10567 GCA_036498105.1 Xanthobacteraceae bacterium
CACGGCGGCCGCCGTCAACGCCGCCTTGACAGGGGTAGCGGTATCCCCTCGTGCGAAAAACGTAGCGGTAACGCTTCGGATCAGCACGAATGGCAACAGACCCACCGCATAGGCAGCGAGGGTCTGGCCGGCCGCGCCGGCATCGGCAGCGGTGAACGCCCCCCGCATGAACAGCGCACGCATGATCAGGTCGGGAACCAGCAGGAACGCGACCAGGCAAGGTATCGACAGCAACAGCGTGAATTCGATTGCCCGTGTTTGAGCGCGTCGGGCGCCCTGCTCGTCTCCGGCTGCGATACGGCTCGCCATTTCCGGCAGAACCACCGTGCCGGCAGCGATGCCGACGACGCCGATCGGCAGCTGATTGAGCCGATCGGCATAGTACAGCGCCGACAGAGCACCGGCGGAAAGAAAGCTTGCGATGATCGTGTCGGCGAAAAGCGCGATCTGCACCCCCATGGAACCCACGGTCGCAGGCAGCAGGGCTTTAAAAAAGCGTCTGACGTCGTCATCCCATTTCGGCCAACGCAAGCTCGGCAGCACGCCGTTGCGCAACGTATCGCCGCCGACGAGCAGGACTTCGAGTATGCCTGCCAGGAAGACTCCCCAGGCGGCCGCGTGACCGGGCGTGGGAAAGAAGGCCGCCACTGCGAGAGTTACTATCATCGTGATGTTGAGCAGAATGGGTGCCGCGGCTGCCGCGGCGAAGCGGGACAGCGCGTTAAGGATGCCGCCGTAAAGAGTAACGAGCGAGACGAGCATGAGATAAGGAAACGTGATGCGCGTGAGCTCGACGGCGATCCCGAAGCGGACCGGATCTTCGGTGAAGCCCGGCGCGAGCAGCGCGATCAGCGTAGGCGTGAATCCGAGCGCGAGCGCGAGCAAAAAGATCTGGCTCGCCAACAGAAGCGCAAAAACGCGGTCGGCGAATATTCTCGCGCTTCCTGCCCCGCCTTGCGCGCGGATACGCGCATAGGCCGGCACAAACGCCGCGTTGAACGCGCCTTCCGCGAAGATCGCGCGAAAATGATTGGGCAGCCTGAGTGCAACGAAAAATGCGTCCGCGATCGGACCGGCGCCCAGCACGGCCGCGAGCACGATGTCGCGAGCGAACCCGGTCACTCGTGACACAAGGGTCAAACCGCCGACCGTGTAGATGCGCCCGATCACCTAGCGTGCCTTTCGTTCATGCAAGATGGAGATCGCCGGAGCATGATTTCATCGCGGTTGCGATGTCTGAAATGAGGCGGGTTGGAAAAAAGAATGAACGGCCCCCATTCAGGAGCCCGACGGCCGCTGCTTGGCGACGGCAATGAGCGATTTGAAAGTAGCGGTGCGGAGCCGTACCCCCGCCGAAGATGGATTCAGCCGATGACCCGCCGCGGGCCTGCCCTCCGGCGGGCAACGCCAGGCGCGGCGCCGGTCTCCAGGCAACGGATGGCTATTTCGAGGCTGGCGACGGCCTCATCGCCTGTGACCGCGGGCTCTTTTCCGTTGCGGATGGATTCGACGAAAGACTGCAGCTCCGCCCGCAACGGCTCGGCATGACCGACCGAGAGATGCCGCATGGAATAGCTGCCGTCCGGCTGAAAACCGAAACACTCGGTGACCTGCCGCGTCAGCAGATCGCCCATGATGTATTTGTTCTTGGTCGCAACCGTCACGTTGCGTGCTTTGAACGGGGTGAGCCAATTGGTATTGATGTGCGCGAGAACCCCCGAGGCCGTCCGGAACTGGAGGAGCGCGATATCCTCGCGCTCGGCCATGGCGCTCGAGAGCTGAGGCTGCACCTCGGCTATCTCGGATTCGGTGAACCAGCGGATCAGATCGATATCGTGCACGGCAAGGTCGATCACAACGCCGACATTCGACATCCGCGGTGGGAAAGGACCGACGCGCGTGATGGCGATGGACAAAATATCCTCCGCCCGAATCGCCTGCTTGATCGCCTCGACCGTGGGGTTGAACCGCTCGACATGCCCTACCATCAGGGAGACGCCGGCGTGGCGGGCCGCTGCGATGATCGCGCGCCCCTCCGCCACCGAGGGAGCGATCGGCTTCTCCACCAGGACATGCGTGCCGCGCTTGATGCAGGCAACCGCAAGGTCGAGGTGCAGGTGGGTGGGCGCAGCAATCGTGACCGCGTCCACGCCCTCGGCGAGCAGATCCTGAGCATTGGCAAAGGCTGCGCAGCCCAGCGCCCCTGCCACCATCTCGCGCTGCTTGCGATCGGGATCCGCCACACCGACCAGGGTCACGCCGGTCAAGTCGGCAAAGACGCGGGCGTGATTGCTTCCCATGACGCCCACCCCGACGACGCCCACGCGCAATCGGGCTTGCGAGCCGCCTTCCCCGGATTTTACCCTCATGGACACGAGACCCCCTGCGAGCCGGCTACGAGCCCTCCCTAGCATGTCGGGAGGGCAGTGGCGATTCCGAGCGTCCCGTCCGCACACACGTTTTGAATCAAACAATTACGCGGGAGAACACGGGTGGAACGCTCGCGATTGCTCCATTTGTGCAAAACCTTCGAACGGAGCGCGACTCACCCAGTATAGGACAATACCTCTTGCTCAGGGATATGGCTCTTTTGCCGTACTTGCGGCGGTAACGGCGTTGGAAGAGCGGAACCATTCGGCGAACCGTCGAATTCCTTCAGCTATGGGCGTGCTGGGCCGGAAGCCGACCTCGCGCTCGAGATCGGTGGCGTCGGCATAGGTTTCCGGCACGTCGCCCGGTTGCATAGGCAGCAATTCCCGGATCGCGCGCTTGCCGACCGCCTCTTCGATCAGGCGAACGACTTCATTCAGCTCGGTCGGCTGGCTGTTGCCGATGTTGAAAAGTCGCCACGGCGCGTTGCTTGTGGCGGGGTTGGGGCAATCGGCGGCCCACGCCGGGTCTGCCGCGGGCGGCCGCGAGACCAGCCGGGCTACCGCCTCGACCACGTCGTCGATGAAGGTGAAGTCTCGGCGCATCTGGCCATGGTTGAACAGCTTGATCGGGCGCTCATGCATGATCGCGTCCATGAACAGCCACATTGCCATGTCGGGACGGCCCCAGGGTCCGTAGACGGTGAAAAACCGCAGTCCTGTTGCTGGAACTGCGAACAGATGGGCATAAGCGTGCGCCATCAGCTCATTGGCTTTCTTTGTCGCGCCGTAAAAGTTGAGCGGGTGATCTACATTATCGGACGTGCGGAACGGCACGCTCGTATTTGCCCCATAAACCGATGAAGAGGATGCGTACAAAAGATGCCGGCAGCGAGTGTGGCGGCATCCTTCGAGCACATTGAGAAAGCCGATGAGATTGGCTTCGGCGTAGCTGTGCGGATCGACCAGCGAGTGGCGAACACCGGCCTGTGCGGCCAAGTGAACCACATAGGTCACCCGCTCTGTCGCGAAAAGCTGCGCCATCGAGCTCCGGTCGGCGATGTCCATTTTCTGGAACCGGAAGCTCGAATGGCGATCGAGTTCGCCAATCCGAGCCGCTTTCAGCTTCGGGTCATAGTACGCATTGAGATTATCCAGCCCGATGACATCATAGCCCTCCGCCAGCAGACGCCGGGCCAGGTGCATTCCGATAAAGCCGGCGGCGCCGGTGACCAGAACGGTGTCGCCCACATCAACTATCCTTCTGCAGGGCGTGCAATTTCATTGAAAGCATCGGCTCCTGTACAGAGCCCGGTGTCCGATGCATACACCCTCAAATCCCGAGCCGGATGATCTGGTGCAATATTAACCGCAAAATGCCAAGACCTGTTTTTCATGGCTGATCTGAACACTCTCTCCCAGCGAAAGATAGCGGCCGAAGACACAGGCATGAGCGACACCACCGCTCGAGCGCAGGCGCTTCAAAGCTGGCTGTTCGAATGCGCGCTGCCGCTGTGGTGGGATCTGGGGGCTGACCGCGCTCGAGGTGGTTTCCATGAGGCCATCGATCTTGATGGCCGACCGGGCATGCATCCACACCGCGCGCGTACAATTGCCCGTCAGGCGTTCTCGTATTGCGAGGCCGGTCGGCTCGGCTGGGATGGCCCGTGGCGCGAAGCGGCCCAGCATGCGTTGGATTATTTCCGCAAACATTTCATCCGTTCCGACGGTACCATCAGTTCTGTCGTGGATCTCGATGGCGGCTGTCTTGATCCGGGTTTTTATCTCTATGACCAGGCCTTTGCTTTGCTGGCCTACGCGGCGGCCCACCGGGCATTCGGGGAAGCGGCCGGCTGGGACCGGGCGGCGGTCCGGCTTCGCACGACGCTGGAGCAAAAATACGCCCACCCGATCGGCGGTTTCATCGAAGATCACCGGCGGCAATCGGCCAATCCGCACATGCATCTTCTCGAGGCGGCGCTTGCCTGGAGCGCGCTCGATGCCGATCCGGGCTGGCGCCAAATGGCGGACGGTCTTGCCGCCGCGTGTCTCGAAAGAATGATCGACCCGACTACCGGCGCACTACGCGAATTCTTTGCCGCGGATTGGACGCCTGCGCCAGGGATTGCAGGCCGCATCTGTGAGCCGGGGCATCATTACGAATGGGCATTCCTGCTCGACCGGTGGGCAACTCTCACACGCTCCTCCCGCCCGGGCGCCGTATCAAAGCTCATCTCCTTTGCCGACGCTCATGGGCTCGATCACGTCCGCGGGGTCGCCATCAACGCCGTGCTGATCGACGGCACCGTTCATGATCCTGTCGCGAGGTTATGGGCTCAAGCAGAATGGATACGCGCCTATCTGATCGACGGTCGGTCCGACGCTCAAATCGCCGCCGCTGCCGAAGCGTTGGGGCGCTTTCTTGCCACCCCAAATCGCGGTCTTTGGTTCGATCGTCTCGATGCGAACGGCAATTTTGTGATCGAGCCGGCGCGGGCAACAAGCCTTTATCACATCATCGGCGTCGTTACTGAATTGTCTGCGCGTCTTAATGCGATCGGCGACGCAAAAGGTGGAGTGCCGGAGGGGAAACGAGAGGCATGCAATGCGGACTCGCTCCGTTCGCGGCCCGAGAGAGATGCTCTGGCGCAACCGGTCGCACACGGAACCGAGCTGAAAGTTGCCCGGCGCGGTCGGAGGGGAGAGCGCCCGGCAGTGATCTACCTGGTTACGGAGGACTGGTATTTCGTCTCGCATCGCTTGCCGATGGCGCGCGCGGCGCGCGCAGCCGGTTTCGAGGTGCATGTTGCAACTCGGATCGATCGCCATGGTGCGGCCATAGAGGCGGAAGGCTTTCATCTGCATCCCATCTCCTGGCGCCGCGGCAGCCTCGATCCGCGCGATATGTTTCGCGTGCTGCGGGAAGTTCGGCGGCTCTATCGCGAGCTCATGCCCGATCTCGCCCATCACGTGGCATTGCCGTCAGCCTTCGTCGGGTCGCTCGCGGCTGTCGGGCTTCCGATCGGGTGCGTCAACGCAATGACGGGGCTCGGAACGTTGTTCATAAGCAGCGATCCGAAAATCCGGGCAGCGCGCGCCCTTCTCACACCGGTGCTCGGTAGGCTTCTGAGCCGTGCGTCTTCCGTGGTTCTGGTTCAGAATCTCGACGATCGCGGGGTCATCGAGAGCTTCGGAGTTGATCGCGGTCGGATTGCCCTCATTCCCGGTTCCGGTGTCGATACCGATGTCATGGCGCCGGTGCCCGAGCCGGCCGGCCCCATAGCGATTGGTTTTTTGGGGCGTTTGGTAGAGGCGAAGGGGATACGGACCCTGGTGGAGGCCCACACACGTCTCTGCGCACGCGGCCGGGAAATTCGGCTGGTGATCGCGGGTACACCCGATCCGGCAAATGCAGGGTCGATTCCCGCGGAAGAGATCGAGGCCTGGGCCAGGCGCGGGAACATTACCTATGCCGGATTCGTACAGGACGTCGCCGCGTTGTGGGCATCCGTGCATATCGCAGTCCTGCCATCCCATCGCGAGGGATTGCCGTTGAGCCTGCTCCAGGCCGCGGCCTGCGGTCGGCCTCTGATCGCAACCGACGTGCCGGGCTGCCGCGAGATCGCGCGCCGAGATTACAATGCGCTTCTGGTGCCTCTGGGGGACGTCGAAGCGCTCGCGCAAGCAATTGAACGGTTGGCGCTCGATCCGGAGTTGCGTCGCCGCTTCGGCGCGGCCAGCCGCGTCTTGGCAGAACGTGAATTCTCGAGCCAGCGCATCGGCCGCGATCTGATCGGGCTCTACCGGCGCGTGCTCGAACGATAGGGCTGCGATCTATCATTTGCGGAGCTGAGCGTGTTGCCCGGTGCAACCGGATAGAGAAGCCATAATATGGCTCCGGGCAGCGAGCCGATTGCCAGCGTGAGACCGAAGCACACCGAGAAGACAAGGGCCTGCTCGGGTGGAACACCGTACCGGCCAAGCAAGCCGACAACAGCGATCTCCCGCAGACCCCATCCGTTGATCGATGCCGGCACCAGCGCTACCCCCAGCATGACCACGAACAGGAGAGCCACATCACTGAGCGGCAGCATCAGCCCCTGTGCCCGAGCCAATGACCAGATGATGAAGATCGTGAGCGCGTGTATGAGGAATGCGAGCGCCAGGATCAGTGGGATTTTCCGGCCCAGAAGGACGCGACGCGCGTCGGCCGCGAATTGCACGACCCAATGCAGATAACGCACGCGATTGAGCAGAGGCAGAAGCGCCGGCAACAGCGCAAGCACGGCAGTGCCGGACAGCAGCACCCCCGCGTAGAGCATAAGCGCCGTGCCGCGATATCCGCCCAGGTCGGACGATCCGGGTGACAGCAGAAGAATCAAGAACGCGAGCGTAATCATCGCGCCGACGCCTACCCCGCGGTCGATCAGCACGCTTGTTATGGCATTGCGCCAATCCGATCCGAAGCGAACGAGGTACCAGGCGCGTATGCCTTCACCTGCCACATTGGGCAGCACTTGGGCGAAGAACAAGCCGATCGCAGTGATGACGGTGATACGACGCTTCGTTAACGGCTGGTCACCGGCGGCGAGCGCGTTCAATATTGCGAGCCAACGCAGCGCGACCAGGGGTATCTGCAGCACCACCGTCATGACGGTGAGTGCGACCCACCTGAAGTCGAGCAAAGCAAGGGACTGCGAGACATCGCTGATGTCTACTTGACGGGACAGGTACCAGAAGCACAGGGCCGTCACGCCGAACTTGAGCGCTATGATTGCGCGCTTCTCCGCCGACCGGGGAGCTGCCTTCGCAGGATCATTGGTTGCGCTTACGGTCATTAACCTCTGTGATGGATCGTGACGGCTGGATTGATTCGCCGACGGTGTTGCAAGGCCCACATCCGTATTGGCTGATGGGATCGCGAGGTGCAAGCCAGAAATGAGCCAAATCGACGTCTGGGTGGAATCTCGACCTTACCCGCGACAAATTATTCACTCACAACTCTGTGGCGATCATTTGCGGACAAGCTGCCGGACCTGTATCCAGTCGCCTATCATGCACTTTTCCGGACATACAGTGCGGCCTTCGGGACGAGGCGTGGGCCTCCTGGTGCTGGCTCTGGCAGCGCTGCTGGCGGCGTGCGGGCAGCAACAGAACCAGCAGGCCGCATCGTCGCCGCCGAAGGTGACGGTTTCACGGCCAATTCAGCGCACCGTTGTCGATCACGACGAATATGTCGGCCGCTTTGTGCCGGTGGAGACGGTCGAGCTCCGGTCACGGGTATCGGGCTATCTCGACAAGGTCCACTTTCAGGACGGTCAGTTTGTGAAGCAGGGGGATCTCCTGTTCACCATCGACAAGCGCCCCTTTCAGAATACGCTCGACCAGGCCAGCGCCAATCTTGAAACCGCCAAGTCCAACCTGGTCTTTACGGAAGCCGATCTCGCGCGCGGGCAGCAGTTGATGCGGGACCGCACGATCAGCGAGCAGGTGTTTCAGCAGCGCGCACAGGCCTTTCGCAATGCGCAATCCGCGGTGGCGGCGAACGAGGCATTGGTTCGCCAGGCCGCCCTTGACGTCGAATTCACCGAGATCCGGGCTCCCGTGGCTGGCCGGATCGGCGACCGCCGTGTGACGCCGGGAAACCTGGTGACCGGTGGCACCAGCTTTACGACCACTCTCCTGGGCGTGATCGTGTCGACCGATCCGATTCGATTTGAGTTGAGCTTCGATGAGGCCTCGCTGCTGCGGTACGAGCGTTTGGCACGCGACGGGCAGAACGACGTCACCGGCCGCGGCAATACCGTCGTAAGCCTGAAGCTCATCGATGAGCCGACTTTTTCCCATGTTGGACACATGGATTTTGTCGACAACCTTATCGATCGCGCCACCGGGACCATCAGAGGACGCGCACAATTTGCCAATCCGGACGGATTGTTCACGCCCGGGATGTTCGGGCGCGTGCAGGTTCCGGCCTCAGCCCCGTATCAGGCGCTGCTGCTTCCGGATACTGCCGTCGGCACGGAGCAGGCGCGGAAATATCTGATGGTTGTGGGCGAGGATAATACGGCAACGCAGCGTTATGTGACGCTAGGCCCCATTGCGGATGGGTACCGAGTGGTGAAATCGGGTCTCAAGCCGGAGGATCGGGTCATCATCAATGGGCTGATCCGCGCGCGCGTGGGCGGCAAGGTCGCGCCGGAGGAGGTGAGCCCTCCCGTGCAGGCGAGCGCCCCTGGAACACGCAGCGAGTAATCGGTACCGCAGCACGCAGGCAGGCGATGCGCATCTCGCATTTTTTCATCGACCGCCCGATCTTTGCGTGCGTTCTTTCGATCGTATTCGTGATCCTGGGCGCGGTGGCATATGCACGGCTGCCGATTGCGCAATATCCCGAGATCGCTCCGCCCATCATCAATGTCACCGGCCAATATCCCGGTGCAAGCGCGGATATTGTCGCCAGCACCGTCGTTGCTCCGATCGAGGAGCAGATCAACGGCGTCGAGAACATGCTTTACATGTCCTCGAACTCGACTGCGGACGGCCGCTTCAGCATCGCCGTCACCTTCGATCTCGGCACCAATCTCGATATTGCGCAGGTACAGGTGCAGAATCGAGTTGCCATTGCGCAGCCGAGGCTGCCTGCGGACGTGCGCCAGGTCGGAGTTACGGTCACCAAAAGCTCGCCCGACCTGATGCTGGTCGTCCACCTGTATTCGCCGGACAAATCGCGAGATTCGCTGTTCATCTCCAACTACGCCACGTTGGAGATCAAGGACGAGCTCACGCGAATCGAAGGGGTCGGCTCGATCACGGTGTTCGGCAGCCGGGATTACGCCATGCGGGTATGGCTCGACCCGGACCGGTTGCAGTCGCTCGGATTGACCGCGGGCGATGTTACGCTCGCGATGCAGGGTCAGAATATTCAGGTTGCTTCCGGCGTTCTCAACCAGCCGCCCGTCGAGCGCCCTGGGGCTTTCCAGGTGGCGGTAAAGACGCTGGGGCGTCTGGCCGATCCCGAGGAATTCGGCTCGATCGTCGTGAAGCAATCGGCAACAGCGGTAGTGCGCCTGCGCGATGTGGCCAACATTGAGCTTGCCGCGCTCGATTACTCCTCCAACTCGTATCTCAACGTGGAGCCTGCCGTCGCGCTTGCCGTATTCCAGCGTCCGGGCTCGAATGCGCTGTCCACATCGGAAGCCATCCGAGCGACGATGGAGCAGCTCTCGAAGCGTTTCCCTCCCGGATTGATATACACGATCATCTACGATCCGACCCAGTTCATTCAGCAATCCGTCGATGAAGTCCAGAAGACCATCGCCGAGGCGATTCTGCTGGTCGTGCTGGTTGTCATTCTGTTCCTGCAGACCTGGCGCGCGGCAGTGATTCCTCTGGTCGCGATACCCATCTCGCTGGTCGGCACTTTTTTCTTCATGGCGATTTTCGGATTCACCCTCAACAATCTGAGCTTGTTCGGCCTTGTGCTGGCGGTCGGCATCGTGGTGGATGATGCCATCGTTGTCGTGGAGAACGTCGAGCGCAATATCGCCTCCGGCTTGTCGCCGCGCGAGGCGTCCATCAAGAGCATGAATGAAGTCGGCGCAGCCCTGATAGCCATTGCCCTGGTGCTATGTGCCGTGTTCGTCCCCTCGGGGTTCATCACGGGAATCTCCGGCCAGTTTTATCGCCAGTTCGCCCTGACGATTGCCGGCGCGACCATCATTTCGCTGCTGGTATCGCTGACGCTCTCGCCCGCGCTCTGCGCCTTGTTGCTCAGACCGCACGAGCATCGTCCCACAACGTTTTGGCATTACCCGATGCGCCTCCTTTTCGGGGGCTTCAATCGCGGCTATGAGATCCTGGCAGCGGGCTACGGCTGGCTCGCGGGACGGGTGGTCCGGCTCTCGCTCGTCATGCTCGTCGTCTATGGCGGTATCGTCCTCTTCGGGCTCGACGCATTTCGCCGGACACCATTGGGATTTATCCCTCCGCTCGATCGCGGTTACCTTATCGCCGTTGTTCAGCTGCCGCCCGGTGCCTCGCTTGCACGCACCGATGAGGTCAACCGCCGCGCCGCCGAGATTGCGCGCCAAGTACCGGGGGTAGCCGGTGCTGTGAACGTGGTCGGCTTTTCCGGGGCGACTTTCACGAACGCCCCCAATTCCGGCGCCCTCTTCGTCGTGCTCGAGCCCTTTGCC
>DASXIG010000707.1:0-4987 GCA_036498105.1 Xanthobacteraceae bacterium
CGTCGTGGCCCCGGGGTCAATTCGCTGCGCGAACGCAAGCGGCCGACCCGCCCCACACCCCCTTACTTGCCTGACAATTGTGTTAAAAATTGTTTCGGGGGACCATAACCCTGTGTAGGACGGATTAAGCTTAGCGAAGCGTAATCCGCCGAACGCCGGCGGGTTACGCCGCAAAGTCGGTCGAGCCGGCTTCGCGGCTAACCCGCCCTACAGGAGATTGCATGCAAACGCTCGGGCTGGGGTTCACCTGGGAGCAACTCGCGCCGGGCCAGCGCTTCCGCACGCTCAACCGCACCGTCACCGAGACCGATCTCGTCCTGTTCACAGGGGTGACCGGGATGCTGGAAAGCATCTTCATCGATCGCACATTCGGGGCGGAAAAGGGGGCCATTCAGGGGCATTTCGTCCCGGCGGCATTGACCTACAGCCTCATCGAAGGGCTGTTGTGTCAGAGCATGATCCAGGGAACCGGGCTCGCCATGCTCGAGCTGAAGCAACAGGTACTTGCGCCGGTTCTTGTCGGCGACACCGTGCACGGCGAGGTCGAGATCACGTCGGTGCGGCCGACCTCCAAAAGCAACCGCGGCATTGTCGTGTCCCGAATAGACGTGAAGAACCAGCAGGAGGAGACCGTGATGACGTATGAAGCGACCCGGCTGCTCGCCGGCCGCTCGATCGATGACGCCAAGCTGGAGCGGGCCTGAGCTGTCGTAGGGCGGGTTAGGCGGCAAGTCGGCTCAGCCGACTTGCCGGCGTAACCCGCCGCAGATCGGCGGATTACGCTTGCCTGGATCGCCCAAGCGCGATCCAGGCGCGCTAATCCGCCCTACTGAACAATGCACTCTGTGGAACGGGCTTGAGGGATGAAACTGCAGCTCAGCGTCGCCATCACGTCAAACCCGCGCACATGGCCCGTGATCGACCGCCGGGTTGCTCCGGAAGCGATCGAGCTTGTCCCGACGGTGCTGCATCCCTCCGAGCTGTTCTGGCGCCAGCTGCGCTTTGCCGAGTTCGACATCGCGGAGATGTCGATCTCCTCGCTGCTGATGGCAAGATCGAAAAGCGACGATCGCTTCGTCGGCATCCCGGTGTTCACCACCCGCCGCTTCTTTCATGCCGGGATCCTGGTGCGGCGCGGCGCGGGAATCGAGACTCCCGCCGATCTCAAGGGCAAGCGCGTCGGCGTGCCGGAATATCAGCAGACCGCGGCCTTGTGGGCGCGCGGCGCATTGCAGCACGAGTTCGGTGTCGCGCCCAAAGACATGGAATTCTGGATGGAACGTCCGCCTTCGCACAGCCACGGCGGGGCCACCGGCTTCGTCCCGCCGGCGGGAGTGACCGTGCATCGCATTCCGGTCGAAAAGAACATCGGCAGCATGATGATCTCACGCGAGCTCGACGCCGCGCTGCACTATCTGGTCGATCCCAACCTGATCGATCGCAGCACCGCGGATTTGCACCGCCATCCCGACATCAAGACACTGTTTGCCGACCCGATCGCGGAAGGAATCCGTTACTACCGCAAGACCGGCCTCTATCCCATCAACCATGGCATGGTGATCAGGCGCGAGCTTTACGAGAAGAATCCCTGGGCCGTGCTCAACATCCTCAAGGCATTCAAGCGCGCGAACGAGATCGCAGAGAATGAACGCATGCAGCATGTGGAATATCACATCGAGACAGGGCTCATTCCGGCCGACGCCCGCAAAGCTCTCGCAGCGCCCATCCTCTCGCACGGCATTGCGGCCAATCGACGCGTGATCGAGACAATTGCGCAATATTCGTTCGAGCAGGGTCTCACATCCCGCCTCATGCCGATCGAGGAGCTGTTCGCCCCCAGCACCATGGAGCAGTGATTCGTAGGGCGGGTTAGCGCAGCGAAGCGGAGCGTAATCCGCCGGAACGCGGCGGGTTACGCTGACAAATCGGCGCAGCCGACTTGTCAGCTAACCCGCCCTACTCAATCATACACCGTGTCGATGTAGTGGTCGGAATCCACCACGGCCTCGATCACGGTCGGGCCGCTTGCGTCGAGCGCCTGCCTGACCGCGGTTTCCAGCGCCTCCGCGCCGTTCGCGCCGACCGCGCGCACCCCGAAATAATGTGCCGGCGGCTCACGGTAGGCTTCCGCTTGCAGCTCGGTGCCATAGAGCGGGAGCTGGCGCCTGATCTGCTTGACCCGGATGAGCGCGAGCCAGCGATCGTCGAGCACCACGATGGGCAGCGTGATGCCGAGACGCTTGGCAGTGGCGACCTCGCCGCAAGTCATCTGGAAACAGCCGTCTCCCAGGAGGCAGACGACCGGAAGATCGGGGCGCGCGAGCTTGGCGGCGATCGCTCCCGGCAGCCCGAAGCCCATGGACGACCAGCCGTTGGTGATGTGAAAGGTCTTGGGCGCATGCGCCTTCCATTGGCTCGCGATCTGATGGGTGTGGGCGCCGACGTCGAATGCAAGAATCCCGTTCCGCGGCAGCGCACGGCGTACCGCGTCGATCGCGGCATGCGCGGTGAATGAGGAGCCCGGCGGGCGCAGCGCTGCGTGAAAACCCGCGCGATGCTCCGCCAGCATGGCCGCTGTCCAGCCGTTCGCTGCGGCCGGCAACACGGCGAGTGCCGCAAGCGCGCAATCGAGTTCGCCGGTGACCTCATGCACGAGCTTGACCGAAGCCGCGACGTCGGCGGGCTCGATATCGATCTGCAGCAACGGCGTATCCCCAATCCACGCCTCGTACTCAACCTCGACGGTGTCATAGCCGATGCCGACGATCAGGTCGGCGGAGCGCAGGAGCTTGCGCTGCGGCTGCCGGCATGCGCGCTCGATGCAGCCGAGCGAAAGCGGGTGATCCTCGTCGATCATGCCCTTGGCCATGGTGGTGGTGGCAAACGGCACATCGTGCCGTTCGATGAGCCGCAGGAGCAGCCCCGGGTCCCGCAAGCGCATCGCGCTCGAGCCCAGCACCGCGATCGGCCGCTTGGCCGCGGCGATCAGCTCGCCCGCCCGCTCGAGCTCAGCCGGGGATGGTGCGGCCAGCCTGCTTGCGTGCGCCGGCGGCGGCGCCCGCTCGTTGGTCGCGGCAAGCGCGACATCCTCGGGAAGGTCGAGATGGACCGGGCCCTTGGGCTCGCTCAGCGCGACGCCGATGGCGTGCGCGACGGTTTCGCCGATGGCGCCGCGCGCAAGCGGCAGCGTCGCCTTGGTGATCGGCTTGAACAGAGTGTGGTGATCGATCCACATCTGCATGCGCCGGCCGAGCTGGTCGGTGTTGAGATTGCAAGTAATCGCGATCATCGGCGAGCGATCGAGCCAGGCATTGCCGATGCCGGTTGCGAGATTGGTCGCGCCCGGTCCCAAGGTCGCGAGGCAGAAGCCCGGCGTGCCGGTCATGCGGCCCGTCACATCGGCGGCAAACCCGGCCGAGCCCTCGTGCGCCGTGAGCACGAACTCGATGCCGCCCTTGCGCATGGCCTCCATCAGCGGAAGCACGTTGCCGCTGGGGATGCCGAAGCCGCGGGAAACCCCGTTCGCCTTCAGCGTGGCGACGATCAGATCGGCATTGTTCATGGAACTCGTAGATTAACCCCACACCTCTCGACACAATGCCTCGACGCCGCCGGCAAGCCCAGGACCGTATGATCCTCTGAGGCATAGCGACATGCGATCCTATAGCTCACGTTTCCCTGTATTTTTGAGCTATAGAACGGAGCGTCCTAGAGCTCATGACTTTCCGGCCCACGGACCGATCGGACTGCGCTGGTCCCGATTCCGAAATTCGTTTCATCGTGCGGCAAGCTCATTTACGACCACACTGGGGCGAGCGGCACCTTAGGTTGGTGATGATAGCGATCCAGGAAGGTCGAAAAAAAGTGTTGCAATTGAAACGTAACTCAAGTACGAATAGGCATCCTTCAGAGGTATGTCCGACCCGGTCCGCCATCGGCGCGCCGGGTTTGTTTTGTTCGGGCGATGCGGTGTCCTTGGCAAGTCTTGAGACGGCAATCTTGGTCCGGAATTCGTGCAGCTTATACGTGTAGATCCGGGCTATGTCGCGCAATTTTAGAAATTCGATGTATTTTTCGCACCACGCCCTTGAAATACCGAGCTAATTCCAATCGAGCCAGAGCATTTTCCGGAGAAGTGGACGCCGGTTTCCGCAGTAAATGCGACCAAATCGAAAGCGCTGAGAAGGTTTTAACATGACCACCATCGTGCAGCGCTCGGCCGAAGGACTGTCCTATCTGAGCTGCGCCGGCGGCGGCGACATTCCGCTCGTGTTGCTGCACGGGATCGGCAGCAACGCTCATTCCTTCGGGCCGCTCATGCAGGCGCTGGCGAGCCGCTACCCCAGCCTTGCCTGGGATGCGCCGGGATACGGCGACTCCGAACCGCTCGCGGTCGCGTGGCCGGATGCCTCCGACTACGCGGATGCACTGGAGCGATTGCTCGCGCGTCTCGATGTGAGGCGCTGCATCGTGCTCGGTCACTCCCTGGGCTGCCTGATCGCCGCCCGTTATGCCGTGATCGCGCCGGCGCGCGTGGCAGCACTGGTCTTGATCTCGCCTGCGCTGGGCTATTTCGCGGACAGGGGCGGGGCTCTGCCACCCAGCGTAGCCGCCCGGCTGGAAGACCTCGATCGGCTCGGGCCGCAGGCATTCGCTGCCAAGCGTGCGCCGGGTCTGCTCGCCGATCCCGCGGCGCAGCCGGACATGCTGGCCGCTGTCGAGCGCGCCATGGCCGCGGTCCGCCGCCCGGGATACGACCAGGCGGCACGCATGCTTGCGAGCGGACGGCTGTTCGACGATGCCGCAGCCATAGAGGCGCCCGCGGCGGTGATCACGGCCGCAGAGGATCGCATCACGCCGCCGGACAGCGGGCATCTCGCCTTCGCCGCACTGCGCTCCTCGCAGCGACCTTTCTTTCGCCTCGTGAAGAATGCGGGGCACGCGGTGTGCCAGGAGCGACCGGAGGAGGTCGCGCGCGTGATCGCGG
>DASXIG010000708.1:0-2655 GCA_036498105.1 Xanthobacteraceae bacterium
CGGTGGGAATGCCGGCGCTCGTCGCCTTGGCGACGGCATCAGCGCCATCGTCCCAGCCGATGACATCGGCACCACCGGCGAGCAGCGCGCTTGCGCTCGCCAACCCCGAGCTTCCGAGCCCGAACACGGCAACTTTTTTGCCGGCGAACGTGGTGGCGCGGATCACGGCCCGCGCCTCACCTGCGGCAGGATCTCCGCAGGGGCGAGGCATAGCCTCACCCCTGTTGGGCGACGCAGTGCGTCGCCCCTGCGAAGATGGAACCAGCAGCTCACCGAAGCTTGAGCGTGGAGAGGCCCGCAAGCGCGAGCACCACCGAGATGATCCAGAACCGGATCACGATCTGCGGCTCGGTCCAGCCGAGCTGCTCGAAGTGATGGTGGATAGGCGCCATGCGGAAGACCCGCTTGCCGGTAAGCTTGAACGAGAGCACCTGCACGATCACCGACACGGCTTCCAGCACGAACAGCCCGCCAACCACCGCCAGCACGATCTCGTGCTTGGTGATGACTGCGATGGTGCCGATCATGCCGCCGAGCGCGAGCGAGCCGGTGTCGCCCATGAAGATCGACGCGGGAGGCGCATTGAACCAAAGAAAGCCAAGCCCCGCTCCGATGACCGCGCCGGAAAGCACGGCGAGCTCGCCGGCGCCGGCGACGTAGTGGACATTGAGGTAGTCCGCAAAAAAGGAATTGCCGACAAGGTAGGAGATGAACCCGAAGCTGAGCGCAACGATGATGACAGGCACAATCGCGAGCCCATCGAGGCCATCGGTCAGGTTCACGGCGTTGCCGGCGCCGACAATGATGAAGCTGCCGAACACAAAGAAGAACCAGCCGAGCGGAAGGACGGCCTCCTTGAAGAACGGGACGGTGAGCGAAGTCGCGAACGGCTGGCGTCCGATCGAGGCTATGAGATAGCACGCGAGCACGCCGATGACGGCCTCGATCAGAAAACGAATCCTCCCGGAGAAGCCGGCATGGGTCTGCTTGGTGACCTTGAGATAATCGTCATAGAACCCGATCGCCCCGAAGGTGACCGTCACCCCGAGCACGATCCACACGTAACGATTGGCCGGGTTGGCCCACAACAGGGTCGAGGCCACGATGCCGAACAGGATCATCAGCCCGCCCATGGTGGGCGTGCCCTTCTTGGTCACGAGGTGGGATTGCGGCCCATCGGTTCGAATCGGCTGACCCTTGCCTTGCCTGAGCCGCAAGTGGTCGATGATGGTGGGCCCGAACAGAAAGACCAGCAGCAGCGCGGTGACCATGGCGCCGCCCGTGCGGAAGGTAATGTACCGCAAGACATTGAGCGGGCCAAACACGTCCGAGAATGTGGAAAGCCAATAGAGCATTGATCAGCTACTCACGGTCAGACTGCGTTGCACGGTCAGGCTTGCGGCCCCACCGCCGCGGGCTCGCGCAGGTGATGGCCTTCGAGCGCCTTGACGATCCGCGCCATGCGGGAACCCAGCGATCCCTTGACCATCACGATATCATTCCGCCGCACAGCGGACAGCACATCAGGTTCGAGCTGCGCGGAGCTCTGCGCGAACCCTCCCCGGCGCTCGACCGGCAGAGCTTCCCACAGGAAGCGCATGAGCGGACCGCAGCAGAACACCAGATCGATATCGTTCTCCCCGATGCTGTCCGCGAGCCTGCGATGGAGCTCGCCTCCGCTCGGTCCCAGCTCCAGCATGTCCCCGAGCACGGCGATACGCCGGCCGCGCGGCGATCCGTCGGCTTGGCCGAGAAGCGCGAGTGCCGCGCGCATCGATGCCGGGTTGGCATTATAACTTTCGTCGATCAGCACGATCTCCCCTCCCGGCACGGGAAGCCTGATGCGCCCCCCGCGCCCGCGCCCGACATGCAGCTCGCCCAGCGCATGTGCGGCAACTCTGACATCGGCGCCCAGCAGCGTGACGGCCGCCAGCACCGCGAGCGAATTGAGCACGAGATGACGACCCGGCGCGCCGAGGCGATATCCGAGGTCGGTGCCCAAGATGCGCGCCGCGACGGTCGAGCCGCCACCGTCAGGCGTGCACGCGGTGAGCCGCGCATCAGCTTGCGGGTGCTCGCCGAATGAGACGATGCGTTCCACGCCGGCGCGACCTGCGCTGGCAGCAAGGCGATCGTATTGCGCATTGTCGCGATTGAGGACCGCCGCGCCCCCGCGCTCCAGCCCAAGGAAGATCTCGGCCTTGGCATCGGCAATCGCAGCAACGGAATCGAAGAACTCGAGATGCACCGGCTCGACGGCGGTGATGATTGCGACATGCGGCCGTACCAGCCGCACGAGCGGCTCGATCTCGCCCGCGTGATTCATGCCGAGCTCGAAGACCGCATAGGCCGCGCTCTCCGGGCAGCGCGCGAGCGACAACGGTACGCCCCAGTGATTGTTGTAGGACGCGGCCGAGGCATGGGTGCTGCCCTGCTTGCCGAGCGCGAGGCGCAGCGCCTCCTTCGTTCCGGTCTTTCCCACCGAGCCGGTGACCGCAACGATTTTTGCTTGCGAGCGCATGCGCGCGGCGCGCGCGAGAGCGCGCAAGGCGTCGAGCACATCTGGCACGGGAAGAAGAGGAGCGCCTGCGGGAAAGCGATCCCGGTTGCGCGCCTCCACGACGGCAAGCCCGGCGCCGGCCTGAAGCGCGGCCG
>DASXIG010000709.1:0-2132 GCA_036498105.1 Xanthobacteraceae bacterium
CCCGGAGTCGCCTGGGATCAGACGCACCCCGACCGCGAGCAGGGCGCCGACGACAATGACCGAGGAGATCGCGTTCGTCACCGACATCAGCGGCGTGTGCAACGCCGGGGTGACCGACCACACCACGAAATAACCGATGAAAACCCCCAGCACGAATATGGAGAAGCGCGCGACGAAGGGGTCTACCGCTTCCGGGCTCACGGCATGCATCGCTCCCCCGCTCGCCGCAGCGAGGATGTCGAGCTGCGCGAGGACCACGTCGCGTACCGCATCGGCACCGGGCACAGAGATGCCGAAGCTGACGAGAGTGCCGGGTAAAGCCGGGCCGGGCATGGGCAGCTCCCTCTTACGCCGCGCTCTTGGGCGCAAAGCTTGGGTGAATCACGGCGCCATCGCGCGTCAGCGCCGTCGCCTTGACGATCTCGTCGTCCCACTTCACCGCGAGCGTCTTCCGCTGCTTGTCCACCAGGATGTCCAGAAACGCGAACAGATTTCGCGCGTAGAGACTCGATGACGATGCCGCCACGCGGCCCGCAACATTGAGGTGACCGACGATCCTGACGTCATTGACGGTCACCACCTCGCCCGGCTTTGCAAGCTCGCAGTTGCCGCCGCGCTCGACCGCGAGATCGACGATCACCGAGCCTGGGCGCATGGAATGAACCATGTCCTTGCTGATCAGCCGCGGCGCGGGGCGCCCGGGGATCAACGCGGTGGTGACGACGATGTCCTGCTTCTTGATGTGCTCGGCAACGAGCGCCGCCTGCCTGGCCTGGTACTCCTTCGACATCTCCTTGGCGTAGCCAGCCGCGGTCTCGGCCTGCTTGAACTCCGCATCCTCGACCGCGATGAACTTGGCGCCGAGGCTCTCCACCTGCTCCTTGGCGGCGGGCCGCACGTCGGTCGCGGTCACGATCGCGCCGAGCCGGCGTGCGGTGGCGATCGCCTGCAAGCCTGCCACGCCCGCTCCCATCACGAAGACTCTGGCTGCCGGCACGGTGCCGGCAGCCGTCATCATCATCGGCATCACGCGGCCATATTCGGCCGCTGCATCGATCACCGCGCGATATCCGGCAAGGTTGGCCTGGCTCGAGAGCACGTCCATGGTCTGTGCGCGCGTGATGCGCGGCAAGAGCTCCATCGCGAACGCCGTGATGCCCGCATTGGCCATCTCCCTGACGGCTGCATCCTGGCCGTAGGGATCCATCATGGCGATCACGAGCGCGCCTTTTTTGTAACGGGAAAGCTCGGATGCGGTGGGCCGGCGTACCTTCAGAACGACGTCCGCGTCTCGGACGGCGTCATTGGTGACAGTGGCGCCGGCCGCCGTGAATTCAGGATCAGGGATGCCGGAGCTTGTGCCGGCGCCCGGCTCGACCGCGACATCGGCGCCGATCCCCTTCATCTTTTTGACGGTTTCGGGAGTAGCGGCAACTCGCGTTTCGCCTGCATCGATCTCGCGTGCCACGGCAATACGCATGCGCCGGCCTCCTGAGCTTTCTCAGATCTTCGGGCGGACAGTTACGACGCGGGCGCGCCACCTGAGCTTAGCCCAAGCGCAACAAGCGAAAGCGCCACCATGACTGCGCTGGGGGCCCGCGCCCCGGTCATGACGCCATGGATGGCAACAATGGTGGCGATCACGAAGACGCCGAAGGCGGTGAGCCAGTGACCTTGCACGCCGCCGATCGCCAGCCCCAGGAGGATGTTGACGACGTGCGCGCCGCCGACGAACACCAGATGAACGAAGCGCTCATAGGTAAGCTCATGCGCGGGCACATCATTGCCCTGCGCGGTCGCATATTCGACGGATCCGTGCTCGGCCATTCGATCCTCCAACGCCGCTTCATTGCCGTGGGAATTAGCTCAGTTGCTGCGCCTGAGCAACGTAGGGTGGGTTAGCGGACAAGTCGGCTGCTTGCAGCCGACTTGTGGCGGTAACCCACCGAATCACGGCGTAACCACTGAACGGCGGCGGTTTACGCGCCCTACGAAGGCCTCACGCGACCTGTTCGAGACCGACGGCGGCGAGCGCTGCGTTCTGCTGATGCCGCAGGCGCGCGAGCGAGAAATCCTCGATGGCTGCATTGAACAGCCGGTGAAAGTTGAGCTCCGCCCCCAGATGCAGAAAC
>DASXIG010000710.1:0-1531 GCA_036498105.1 Xanthobacteraceae bacterium
GCGATGGGAACCGGCAAGGTCGACTTAAACTGGGCCAAGGAGCATCACGACCTCTGGCTCCAAGAGGAGCTCGCGAAGCGTGCACCGGGCGTTCATCCCGAGCTGCCATCGGCAACGCCGGCCGAATGAACGCACTCTCTCTTGCGCTTGCAGCAGCGAGGGCCGCGCGGCGCATTCAATCCTGTGCCTTTACTCAATCCTGATCCCCGCAGACTTGGTCACGGCGCTCCATTTTGCGATCTCTGCTTTCAGCAGCGTCGCGAGCTGCTCGGGCGATGAGCCCTCGGCCACGTAGCCGGATTTGGCCAGCTCGTCCGTGATCGCCGGATCCCTGAGAGCATTATTGGTGTCAGCGTTGATCTTGCGCGCGATCGCGGGCGGTGTTTTGGCCGGAACAAACAGCGCCTGCCACGCGATGACGTCATAGCCCGGCACGCCCGACTCGGCGATGGTCGGCAGGTCCGGGGCGGCCGCATCTCGTTGCGCGCCGCTGCTTGCCAGCACGCGCACCACCCCGGAGCGCGCGGAGGAGAGCAAAGCGCCGCTGCCGAAATAGCAGTCCACGCGACCCGGTATGAGGTCTGTGAAGGCAGGCGAGGCGCCGCGATAGGGAACGTGCGTCATCTTGAGCTCGGCCATCTGCAGAAACAGCATTTCGGCGAGGTACGGCGCGCTCCCCGTCCCGGGGGAGGCGATGGTGAGCTTGCCGGGGCGCGCTTTCGCATAATCAATGAGCTCCTTCATCGAAAGCGCCGGCGAGGAGTTGGGCACGAACACGAAATAGGCGAGCCGAGTGACAAGGGAGACCGGAGCAAAATCTACAATCGGATCGTAGGCAAGCGAGCGATAAAGACTCGCGTTCACCGCAAGCGAGGCGGTGCCGAACAATATGGTGTATCCATCGGGATCGGAACGCGCGGCATATTCATTGCCGATGTTGGTACCGCCGCCGCCCTTGTTCTCGATGAAGACCTGCTGGTCCCACGTCTTTGAAAGCTTGTCGGCAAGCAGGCGCGCGACCAGGTCGGTCGGGCCTCCGGCGGCGACCGGCACAATGATGCGCACGGGCTTATTCGGGAAATCAGTTTTGTGCGCTTGCGCGCGTCCCGGCCGAACGAATAGGTGCGGCGCGATTACCTGCGCGGCCGAGAGCGTCAGGACGCGACGACGGGTGGGCATGCCGGTACCCCGCTGTGTCTACGAAATGATACGGCGGATCAGGTTTTGGCGAAAGCCGAGTTGGTTGGCATAATCCGCCATGCTCCGGGGCATTACGCCTACGCTAATCCACTCTACGTCCACTCTCGGCCGACACAAACTCCTCGCGCTGATAGCCTTGAGCGTAGAGGAGCGTCGTGAGGTCGCCGTGCTCGATGGATGCCGCGGCGGCAGCGGCCACCTTCGGCTTGGCGTGATAGGCGACCCCAAGACCCGCGGCCTCAATCATGCCGATGTCGTTGGCGCCGTCCCCGGCCACGAGCGTCTCCTCCCGCCGCAGACCGAGGCGGTGCGTGAGCTCCACGAGGGTCGC
>DASXIG010000711.1:0-5258 GCA_036498105.1 Xanthobacteraceae bacterium
TTCGTTGAGCCCGATCAGCTCCTCGGTGGCCTGGCTCCAGCGCGGATGCGGCACCTGCGGGTTGACGTTGGCCCAGAACCCGTATTCGGAGGCCTGCAACGCCTCCCAGTAGCTCTTCGGCCGCTGGTCCGTGAACGTGAAGTGCACGATCGATTTGATCGATTTGAAGCCGTACTTCCACGGCACGGCCAGCCGCAGCGGCGCGCCCTGCACCTTGGACACGGGCTTGCCGTAGGCGCCGGTGACGAGGAACGCGAGCTCGTTGCCCGCTTCCGCTATTGTGAGCCCCTCGACATAGGGCCAGGGGTACCAGCTCTGCCGCTGGCCCGGCGCGATCGAAGGGTCGAGGAACGTTTGCATCCGCAGGTATTTCGCCGACGATAACGGCTGCGCTAACTCCAGGAGCCTGGCCATGGGAAAACCGCTCCAGGGAATGGCCATCGACCAGGCTTCCACGCAGCGGTGGCGATAGAGCCGCTCCTCGAGCGGCATTCTGCGAATCAGATCGTCGAGGCCGATCTCCTGCGGCTTCTCCACCATGCCGTCGATCTTGATGGTCCACGGTCGCGGCTTGAGCGCCTGCGCCGCCTTGCCCACGTTCTTGCTGGAGCCGAACTCGTAGAAATTGTTGTAGCTGGTGTTGATCTTCTCGTCCGTGACCGGGCGGTCGAGCGCGAACTTGTCGTTGTGCCTGGCGGGATAGAGATCTTTGGTGGGGTCCGGCAGATCCCCGATGCGCTGGGCAAGCGACGATCCCGGCAGCAGCGAAACCCCGGCCGCAGCCATGGACGCGAGCAGCGCGCGCCGATTGAAAAACAAGCGCTCGGGAGTGGCGAGCCGTTCCGATATTTCCCAGTTGCGGCGGCGGACCACGTACATGGGACGAACCTCCGAAGTGCTGGCACCGGAAGGCTTAGATCGAGACCGAACCACGGGCAAGTCACAGCTGCGGTAACTCGGCGTGATCGCGCCTCCTTCAGTTCCAGCAAACCGATAAAGCGCTCTAGCGCCGGCTTGCCGTCCGCCGTACCGAATGCCCCGTCAGCAGGCGCCGCGTGATGCCGATCAGCTGGGCCTTGGGCATCGGCTTGCCGAACAGATAGCCCTGCCCAATATCGCAGCCGATGGCTTGCAGCTTATGGCTCTCGTGCGTGCTCTCGATTCCCTCGGCTACCGTCCTCAAGCCGAAGCGCCGCCCGAGCTCGACGATGGTTTCGCACAGCCCGGCGTTCACGCGATCGATGTGACAGTTGACGACGTAGCTGCGATCGATCTTGAGCTCGCTGAAGGGCAATTGGCGCAGCCGGCCGAGTGAGGAATATCCGGCGCCGAAATCGTCGAGCGCGAGCGTGCAGTTGAACGCGCGCAGCGCATCCGCGACTTCGTTGGCCATGCTGAGGTCGTGGAGAATCTCGTCCTCGGTAACCTCCATGATAAGTCCCGGCCACGCCGTCGCGCGGGGCCGCCATTCGCGCAAGATCGCCGGAATGGGTAATTTCAAGAGGGCGGTCACCGGCACATTCACGGAAAGCTTCAATGGAATGCCCGCAGCCGCGCAGCCTTCCCAATCCTTCAGCGCCGTGATGATGACGTGCTCGGTCAGCCGGAGAATATCGCTCTCGCTCGCGCCCGGCAGAAATACCCCCGGGCTGAGCAACCCCCTGGTCGGATGGCGGGCGCGCACCAGCCCCTCCGCTCCCACCAGCCGCTTGCTGCGGAGTTCGATCTTGGGCTGGTAGAACAGCTCGAGCCAGCCGCGGTCGAGGATGTCGGCCAGCGTGACCGGACCCTCCCCGACCTCCGGCTCCATGTTCCCCAGAAACAGGCGGCGTAAACTTTCCAGCATGGGAATCGCTCGAATCCCACGCTAAGCTACAAAACGGAGTTCGGGGTTAAAGCCGGCCGCTCCCCCGCAGTCATGCTTTGCAAATGGTAACCATCAGGTCGAGCCCGTCAGGCTGCCGCCGCAGCTTTCCGCGCGGCGACAATCTGGTCCGCGGTCCGGCCGGTGAGCTCCGCCATGTGGTCGAACTTGAAGGTGAAGCTGCCGACCCCCGCGGTGGCCGAGCGCACCTCCACGATCAGGTCGCCGATTTCCGATTCCGGCATCTGCATCCGCACCACGTCCCAGCCTTCCCAGCCCTCGCGCGTGTCGAAGCCGAGGATCTGGCCGCGCCGGCCGGACATGAGCGCGTTCATCTTGGCGGTCGCCTCCGATGGGCAGACGATCTCCACCTCGTAGATTGGCTCGAGCAGGACGGGATGACACTGCGGCAGCCCGTCGTGAATGGCCAGCCGGCCGGCGAGCTGAAAGGCCATGTCCGACGAATCGACGGTATGATAAGAGCCGTCGATCAGCTTGGCCGCGATATCGACCACGGGGAACCCGAGCGGCCCGTGCTTGAGCGCCTCCTTCACCCCCTCCTCGACCGAGGGGATATAGTTGCGCGGCACCACGCCGCCTTTGATCTCCTCCGTGAAGATGAACCCGGAACCGCGCGGCAAGGGCTTGATGTCGAGCACGACGTCGCCGTATTGGCCGTGGCCACCCGACTGCTTCTTGTGGCGCCCACGCTGGACGATGGGCTTCTTGATCGTCTCCCGGTAGCCGACGGTGGGCTTGTGCGAGACGGTCGCGACGCCGAAGCGGTCCGCCAGGCGCTCGGTGGCGACCCGCAGCTGCATCTCGCCCTGCCCCCACAAGACGACCTCGTGCGCCTCTGCATTGTGCACGACGGTGATCGAGGGGTCTTCTTCCAGAAGCCTCGTCAAGGCTTGCCCCAGCTTGACGTCGTCCTTGCGCTCCTTGGCGGCGACGGCGATGGCCAGCACCGGCGGATAGGGGCGCACGGCGGCCAGTGCGGGAAGTGCCTGCTTGCCCGCAGTGAGGGTGTCGCCGGTATTGGCATGATCGAGCTTGCCGAGAGCAACGGTCTCGCCGGCCGGCGCGGGGCCGCGCTTCTCCGTGCTCTGGCCCGTGAGCTTGAACACGCCGGCAACCCGGCCGGCGTCATGCTCCGGTGTGACAAAGATCGTCCCGTCGTTGACCTGCCCGTTGAAGATGCGCGCGATCGACATCTTGCCACCATGGGCGGTGTGCAGCGTCTTCATCACGTAGGCGATGGCCCCGTTGCCGGCCTTCATGCCGAGCCGCTTTGAGGTCTCTGCGACTCCCGGCGATTCATGCCGCAGCGCCTTCATCACGCGCAACACACCGTTGGTGCGCGTTGCCGCTCCGAGCAGCACCGGGCATACGAGGCCTTCGCGCAATTCCTTGGACAGATCCTCGAAGACCTTGTCGCGCGGCGGCTGAATGTCCTCCAGCAGCTGCTCCATGAGCTGATCGTCATGGTCGGCGAGTGTCTCGAGCATCGAGAAGCGCGCGGTCTTTTCGCGATCAAGCGCGTCGCCTTCGAGTGGAATCACTTCCGATCGAGCATTCTCGCGATACACAAATGCGCGCTCGAGCGCGAGATCGACAAATCCGTTGATCAGATCGCCGGAGAAGCACGGTATCTGCCGCAGCAACAGCTTGCTGCGGGACGCCGGCTGCAGGATCGTCAGCACGTCGTGGATGGTCGCGTCGACCTTGTCGATCTTGTTCAGGAAAAGAAATCGCGGGATGCCCTGATCCTCGAGCTCACGCAGGATCAGCTGAAGCTGGGGGACTTTCTTCTCGTCCAGCTCGCAGACCACTACCGCGGCATCCACCGCGGGCAGTGCCGCGCGCATCTCGTGCACGAATTCGATCGAGCCCGGGCAATCAATGAAGGTATAATCGTCGCCCATGAAATGCGTGCTGGCGACGGAAATTTCGACGCTCATCTTGTGGTGACGCGCTTCCTTGCTGGCGTCGCCCACCGTATTTCCCGCGTCGACCGTCCCTTGCCGGGGGATTGCGCCGGTGCGGGCAAGAATCCCCTCCAGCAATGTCGTCTTGCCGCTTTGAAACGGGCCCACCAGCGCGATGCACCGGGGACCCGCAGCTCGTGTGCCGTTCTGTGCCATATATTGCCTCCCAAAAGAGCGTTTCCGGTTCCTTGCAAAGGACCGTTTGCGCCATCGTTTCAGGAGCGAGGGGGTATTGGCAAGAGGCGCGATACCCCGCGCGCTGCTATTTCAAATTGCCGCAAAACCTCTGGATCCGCCGGCACGCTTCTTCAACATCGTCGGTCCTGGTCGCGTAGGAGATGCGAAATGCGGGACCGAAGCCGAACGGCGTGCCCTGCACCACGGCAACGCCCTCGCATTCCAGAAGCTCGCTGACAAAATCTTCGTCCGTTGCAAGCTTTCTGCCGCTCGGGGCGATTCTGCCCATGGCGCCGGCGCAGGACGGATACACGTAGAACGCGCCTTCCGGCTTGGGGCAATGAATGCCGCGCGTCTGGTTGAGCATGGAGACGCAGAGATCGCGACGCTCCTTGAAGATGGCGTTGTGCTCGGCGATGAAGTCCTGTGGCCCGTCAAGCGCCTCGACCGCTGCCCACTGCGAGACCGCGGTCGGATTCGACGTCGATTGAGATTGGATCATCGCCATGGCCTTGATCAGCGGCTCGGGCCCGCCGGCATAGCCGATGCGCCATCCCGTCATGCAATAGGTCTTGGACACCCCGTTCACGGTCAGCGTGCGCTCGTACAGCATGGGCTCGACCTGCGCCGGGGTCGTGAACTCGAAATCGTCGTAGACCAGGTGCTCGTACATGTCGTCCGTCATCACCAGGATGGCGGGATGGCGGACGAGCACGTCGGTGAGCTGCTTGAGCTCCGAACGGCTGTAAGCGGCCCCGGTGGGGTTCGAGGGCGAGTTGAGCAGCACCCATTTGGTCTTCGGCGTGATGGCGCGATCGAGGGCTTCCGGCTTCATCTTGAAGCCGGACTCGAGCGTGGTCGGCACGCCAACGGGCTCGCCGCCGGCGAGCATCACCATGTCGGGGTAGCTCACCCAATACGGAGCGGGAATGATGACCTCGTCGCCGGGATCAAGGGTCGCGACGAATGCATTGTAGAGGACCTGTTTGCCTCCAGTCCCTACGATGATCTGGCTCGGCTTGTAATCAAGGCCGTTCTCGCGCTTGAACTTGCGCGCAATGGCGGCCTTGAGCTCCGCGATACCGTCAACCGCCGTGTACTTGGCCGCCTTGCCGCCCTCGATCGCCTTGATAGCCGCGCGTTTGACGTTCTCGGGAGTGTCGAAATCGGGTTCCCCCGCTCCAAGCCCGATCACATCGCGTCCCGCAGCTTTGAGCGCGCGCGCCTTG
>DASXIG010000712.1:0-2610 GCA_036498105.1 Xanthobacteraceae bacterium
CGGTGGTCTACAAACTGGTGAAGTCCAGCGCGCCAACGTGAGAGGCTGCATAATGCCATTCCGGGATGGTCCGAAGGACCAGACCACAGATGCGCAATTGCGCATCGGGGAATCTCGAGATTCCGGGTTCGGTGCTGCGCACCGCCCCGGAATGACATCAAGACTTGGTCATCTCCCTCATCCGCCGCGCATAAAGCCTTCGCAGCGGTTCGAGCTTGGTCGCGGTCGACGCAGCCAGATAAGCCTCGCGCGCGGCATCGTGGCGGCCGAGCCGGCGCAGCAGGTCCGCGCGCACGGCCGGCAACAGCTCATAGCCATCGAGACCGCCCCGCGCCTGTAGCGCGTCGACCAGATCGAGTGCGCGGGCCGGCCCATCCACCATCGACACCGCGGCGGCATGGTTGAGCTCGACCACCGGCGAGGGCGAAATCCGCAGCAGCACCTCGTAGAGCCCCGCGATCTGCGGCCAGTCGGTATCCTCGTAACTCGGCGCGCGCGCATGCAGCGCGGCAATCGCGGCCTGCACCGCATAGGTTTGCGGCGGGCCCGGCAGGCGCAGTACGTCCTCGACGAGCCGCACACCTTCGGCAATCTGGGTCGCGTCCCAGAGCGAACGGTCCTGCTCCTCGAGCAGCACGATGTCGCCGGCTGCGGTCTCGCGTCCGGCGCGGCGCGCATCGTGCAGCAGCATCAGCGCGAGCAGACCCTTGATCTCCCGTCGCTCCGGCATCAACATGTCGAGCAAACGCGCCAGCCGGATCGCCTCGCGCGCGAAATCCGGGTGCATCAGGTCCTCGCCTGACGTCGCCGCATAGCCTTCGGTGAAGACGAGATAGATCACCGCGAGCACGCCGCGCAGCCGCGGCTCCAGCGCCTCGCGCTCCGGCACCTCATAGGCGATGCCGGCAAGCCGGATCTTCTGCTTGGCGCGCACCAGGCGCTGCGCCATGGCCTCTTCGCCGATCAGGAAAGCGCGCGCCACTTGCGCGGCCGAGAGCCCGCATACCGTGCGCAAGGTCAACGCGACCTGGACCTCGGGCGCAAATGACGGATGACAGCAGGTGAAGATCAGGCGCAGCATGTCATCGTCGAGCACGGCGGTCTCGGTCATCTCCTCGCATGTCGATGCGTTCTCAAGCAGCTCATGCGTCAGCTCGCCGAGCTTGCCGCGGAAGGCGATCTGCCGGCGGATGCGATCGATCGCCTTGTTGCGCCCGACATTGACCAGCCACGCCCGGGGATTTGAAGGAAGCCCCTGCCCCGGCCAGCGCTCCAGCGCAGCGGTGAAGGCTTCCTGCAACACGTCCTCGGCAAGATCGAAATCGCCGACGAGACGGATCAGCGTCGCCAGCGCTCGGCCGGCCTCGTCTCGGAAGATTTTGTCGATTTCGGTCGGGGTCATTTTTTCACCGTCATTCCGGGGCGCTCGCGTCAGCGAGCGAACCCGGAATCTCGAGGTCCGGGGTTCGCGCTCACGCGCGCCGCGGAATGACGGCTGGCCGTCAATTGTAAACCCAGATCGGCCGCACCTCGACCGCGCCATAGCCGTGGCGAGCGCTCGGAATCCGTGCCGCGATGCCGAGCGCGGCATCGAGATCCTTGGCCTCGATCAGGTAATAGCCGCCGAGCTGCTCGCGCGTCTCCGCAAACGGGCCGTCCGTGGTAATGACCTTGCCGTCCTTGACGCGCACGGTGGTCGCGGTCGAGGCCGGCCGCAAGCGGTCACCGGCCTTGAAGTTACCGCTCTGGATGATGTCCTTGGTGAAGACTTCGAACTCGTCCGACATCTTCTTGCCGGCCGCCGGGTCCATCTTGGCGTACTCGGCTTCGTTCGAATAGATCATCAGCAGATATTGCATGTTTCGCTCCTGTTTCATCGGCTGGATCGCCGACACCCAGTCGAACGGCTGTCGCCACAAACGACATCTTCAGGATAAATTATTTTCGCGCCGCCGGCAGGTCGTTCCCACCTTGACGTGGCCGTTCCAAGCCCCCATGGATTAGGCGTCAGTCGGCTGGACGGCCGCTCCCGCAAGCGTCGAAAGGCGGCGGGGGAGGAAAGTCCGGGCTCCATCGACATACGGTGCCGGATAACGTCCGGCGGGGGCGACCCCAGGGAAAGTGCCACAGAGAACGAACCGCTTCTTCTCCTGCAAGGGAGGGGCAGTAAGGGTGAAAAGGTGCGGCAAGAGCGCACCGCGTTTCCGGCAACGGAAATGGCAGGGTAAACCCCACCGGGAGCAAGACCGAATAGGGACGGCAACGCGGGCTGTCGCGCAAGCGATAACACCGCAGGGCGATGTCAGGCTCGCCGTCCGGGTAGGTTGCTCGAGGCAATGTGCAAACATTGTCCCAGAGGAATGGCCGTCACGTATCGTCGCGCGCAAGCGCGGCGGTGCCCTACAGAACCCGGCTTACAGGCCGGCTGATGCTCTAAAGCGTTTTCAAGCGAACTGGACTTCCGGTTCGCATGAAGAAAACGCGTCTTACTAGAAGTGACGAGGGGTTCGATGCCAACGCATCGGACCCCTCACCATTTTTGGGCACGCTGTCATTCCGGGGCTCGCGAAGCGAGATCCCGGAATCCATTGGGCGGCAGAGTTGGTGGAG
>DASXIG010000713.1:0-3251 GCA_036498105.1 Xanthobacteraceae bacterium
CACGAGGTTCCCAGGCTCTGTGCACCCTACGCGGCGGACCATTGCTCAGGTCGGCAGGATCAGCTTGGCAGACGCCAGAGACGTTGCGCGGGAGTGGTGGGGGTTGTTGCGTCGTGGCGTCGATCCGAAAGTCGATCTACAGCGCCAGCGAGCCGAGGCAGCACGAGCGCAAAGCAATCCATTCAAAGTAGTGGCTCAGGCATTCTTGGAACAACACGCATCGCGATTAACGCACGTTGTTGATTTCCGCTGAGAGTTGACCCGGGATTTTCATTGAGAAGTGACCCGGGGTTTCGTATCTCCCGCGATGCGGGTTGCAGGTCAAGCCGGTGATTTTTCCTTTCTGGTTTTGGGGGTGGCAGCAGTTGGGGTTGCAGCACTGGCCCTGAAGCGGAAGCTGTCGTTTCCGGTCTCGAGGATATGGCAGTGATGCGTAAGACGATCGAGCAGGGCGGTGGTCATCTTGGCATCACCGAACACGCCGGCCCATTCGCTGAAGCTGAGATTGGTGGTGATGACGACGCTGGTGTGCTCATAGAGCTTGCTGAGCAGGTGGAACAGCAACGCTCCACCTGACGGGCTGAACGGCAGGTATCCCAGTTCATCGAGGATCACGAGGTCGAGGCGCAACAGCCGTTCCGCCAGCTGCCCGGCCTTGTTCAAAGCCTTCTCCTGCTCAAGCGCGTTGACCAGGTCGACCGTGGAGAAGAACCGGACCTTCTTGCGGTGATGCTCGGCTGCCTGGATGCCGAGCGCGGTGGCGATGTGGGTCTTGCCGGTGCCCGGGCCGCCGATCAGCACGATGTTGTCGGAGTTGCCGATGAACTCGCCGCGGTGCAACTGACGGACCATCGCCTCGTTGGCCTCGCTGGAGGCAAAGTCGAACCCGGTCAGATCCTTGTATGCCGGGAAGCGAGCCGCCTTGATCTGGTAGGCGATCGACCGGACCTCGCGCTCGGCGAGTTCGGCCTTGAGCAGCTGGGAGAGGATCGGAACTGCTGCGGTAAAGGCGGGAGCGCCCTGCTCGATGAGATCGCTGGCCGCCTGGGCCAGGCCATACATCTTAAGAGAACGCAGCATGACCACGATGGCCCCGCTGGCAGGGTCATGACGCATGACGCAGATCCTTCATGCGCAGCGCATCGTAGCGTTCGACGTCGGCCTTCGGTTCCCGGCGCAATTCCAGCGCTTGCGGCGCATCGATCCTGGCGATCTTGTCCTCCTTGCCGTCGATCAGCCGGTGCAGCAGGTTGAGGATGTGCGTTTTGGTCGGAACACCGGCTTCCAGCGCCAGCTCGACGGCACACAGTACCGCCTGCTCATCGTGCTGCAGCACAAGGGCGAGGATCTCCACCATCTCGCGGTCGCCGCCAGGATGCTTGAGGAGATGTCCCTGCAATCGCCGGAAGCCATCCGGCATCTCCATGAAGGGGGCGCCATTGCGCAGCGCTCCCGGTTTGCGCTGGATCACCGCCAGATAGTGCCGCCAGTCGTAGACCGTTCGACCTGGCAGGTCATGGGAGCGATTGATGATCCGCTTGTGCTCGCAGAGGATCTGACCCTCCGCGGCGATGACGATCCGTTCCGGATAGACCCGCAGGCTCACCGGCCGGTTGGCCAGGGAGGCCGGCACGCTGTAGCGATTGCGTTCAAAGTGGATCAGGCAAGTCGGCGATACCCGTTTGCTGTGCTCGACGAAGCCGTCAAACGGCCGGCCCATCGCCATCAGGCTGGCGACTTCGTCGGTATGCACATTGGCGATGCTGCCGGGCAGGGCATTATGCGGGATCTGTCCCCACTGCGCGATGCAGCATTCTTCCAGCCAGCTGTTCAGCGACGCCAGGTCGGTGAAGCTGGGCAGCTTCTGCCAAAGCCGCCGGCGTGCGTCCTGGACGTTCTTCTCGACCTGTCCCTTCTCCCAACCCGATGCCGGGTTACAGAACTCCGGCTCGAACAGGTAATGGCTGGCCATCGCCGCAAACCGCGCATTGACCTGCCGCGCCTTGCCCGATCCGATGCGATCGACCGCGGTCTTCATATTATCGAAGATCCCGCGCCGCGGTACCCCGCCCAATACCCGGAACGCCTGGGTCAGCGCATCGAACAGCATCTCATGGGTCTGGAGCAAATAGGCCCGCACAATGAACGCCCGGCTGTGCGACAACTTGGTATGCGCCACCTGCAGCTTGGTGCGCTCGCCGCCCAGCTCCGCCCAGTCCTCGCTCCAGTCAAACTGGAACGCCTCGCCCGGAGCAAAAACCAAGGGCACAAATGTGCCGCGGCCGCTGATCTGGGAATCGCGCTGGCGCTCGGCCGTCCACATGCGCGCGAACGCGGCGACCCGACCATACGATCCGTCATAGCCAAGCGTGACCAAGTCAGCATGTATCTGTTTGACCGTGCGCCGCTGCTTGCGCGACCGGCTGGCTTCCACTCGCAACCAGCCCGACAGTTTCTCGGCAAACGGATCCAGCTTGCTCGGCCGATCAGGCACTTTGAACTTCGGCTCCACCGCGCCCGCCCGCAGGTACTTGCGGATCGTGTTGCGCGACAGACCGGTACGCCGCCTGATCTCTCGGATCGGCATGCCCTCGCGGAAATGCCAGCGCCGGATAACGCTCAATAACGCCATGTCGATCACTCCTTGATCCCCCGACCCAACAGCCAGGGGGAAGCTCAGAACATGGGTCAATTCTCAGTGGAAATTCCGACCCTCCCGGGTCAGCTCTCAGCGGAAATCAACAGGAAATTGCTCATGCGCGGAATCTCCAGGGGCAGGCAGGTGGGCGGGCGGGTGGTTTGGTGCCCCCTCTTCTATCGGACGATCCCGCGTCGCGTTAAGTCCGACAGGCTGCTAGGCCGCAAAGGTCAGGCGGCGCCGAAGGCGAGCAGGAAGCGTGGCAGAGGGTGACCGGCGATGCGCGGTGCATGCGGTCCCCAAGTCATCAGAAGGCCCGTCAATAGGAGGTCTCGTGCGACTTTTGCCCTAGCTCGATCATGTGCAGAAGCCACTGCCGGCTTGCGCCTTCATCGAAGTGCGATTGCAACAGCAGCCGGCAACTGTGATCCACCAAGTGGCGCAACGTCGTGTCCAAGTCCTGCCTCGCCCCGATCTGGACAACTGCGCCAGTGGGAAGAACAATACGACTCAGGGTACAGAGGCACGCATATCCAGCGATGGGGTCGGGATATGCGGGCCTGATCGACATCGGGAAGCTGGACGACTGGTCCGTGAAGCAAATGGGATCGAA
>DASXIG010000714.1:0-8566 GCA_036498105.1 Xanthobacteraceae bacterium
TATGCGAAAGGCTCGGTCATCGAGGGACTGGAGGCTGCGGCCGAGATCGAGGGCGTCGAGATCTTTCATGCCGGCACGATTGCCCAGAACGGGCACATCCTTGCCAATGGCGGCCGCGTGCTCAACGTCTCCGCGGTGGGAAGGACGGTGGCAGAAGCGCAGGCGCGCGCCTACGCCGCAGTCGATCGCATCCGCTGGAGCGACGGCTTCTGCCGCCGCGACATCGGCCGTCGCGCCGTGTAAGCCTGCCGGCCGTCATGTCGGGCCTAGCCGATCTTTATCCCGGGTTCGCCTCGCACTGGATCAATACCGCGGCCGGCCGCATTTTCGCGCGCTCGGGCGGCAGCGGACCGCCACTCCTCCTCCTGCATGGGCACCCGCAGACCAATGTGATGTGGCATCTCGCGGCGCCGACGCTGGCGCGGCAGTTCGCCCTCGTCATTCCCGACCTGCCCGGCTACGGCTGGTCCGATGCGCCGGAGGCGGATCGCGAGCATGCACCCTACACCAAGCGGGCCATGGCGAACGCGATGATCGAGGTCATGGAGGCGCTCGGTCACGTCCACTTCCGCATCGCGGGGCACGACCGCGGCGGCCGTGTCGGCTATCGGCTGGCACTCGACCACCCCGGCCGGCTCGAGCAGATCGCGGTGCTCGACATCGTGCCGACCTGGACGATGTGGCACCGCCTGGATGCTCGATTGGCGATGCGCATCTGGCATTGGACCTTCCTTGCGCTGCCCGCTCCCTTTCCCGAAACCATGATCGGGAAAGATCCGCTGTTCTTCTTCAACTGGCGGGCCGAGCAGGGAACTAAAGCGAAGGACCTCGCCGTATTCGACCCGCGCGCGCTCGCGCATTATCATGCCTTCTTCAATGATCCCGTGCGCATCCACGCGGTCTGCGAGGATTATCGCGCCGGCCGCACCACCGATCTCGCCCATGACGAGGCCGACCGGGCGGCCGGAAAGAAGATTGCGTGTCCGCTGCTTGCGATCTGGGGCACCGCCGGCGGCGTGCCGGCCGAGACCGATGATCCACTCGCGACCTGGCGCGAGTGGGCGAGCGACGTGCGCGGCTTCGGGCTCGACTGCGGGCATTATCTCGCCGAGGAGGCGCCGCCGGCGACGGCGCAGGCGCTGATCGACTTCTTCACCCCGCCCCGATGACTGAGCCGATCGACCGCCAAACATCCTTTTCCGGCACCAAAGATGTTGCGCCGCCGCTCGCGATCGATGTTGCGCGGCTGGAAGAATTCCTCGCAAGCCGCCTGCCCGGTTTCGGCGGCCCGCTGTCGGTAAGCCAGTTCAAGGGCGGCCAATCCAATCCGACCTATCTCCTGCAAACATCGAACCGTCGTTACGTGCTTCGCCGCAAGCCGCCGGGAAAGCTGCTTCCCTCGGCGCATGCGGTAGATCGCGAGTTTCGCGTCATCAGCGCGCTTCACGCCCAAGGATTCCCAGTGGCGGAGCCGGTGCTCTACTGCAGCGACGAGCGCGTCGCCGGCACGCCGTTTTATCTCATGGGTTTCGTCGCGGGCCGCGTGATCTGGGAGCCGCACATGCCGCAGGCGGATGCGCGCGAGCGCGCCGCCGTCTACGATGCGATGAACACCACGCTGGCGCGCCTGCACTCCTTTGATCCCACGGCGCTCGGTCTCGCCGATTTCGGTCGCGGCGAAAGCTACGTCGCTCGCCAGGTTGACCGATGGTCGAAGCAATACCGTGCCTCGCAGACCGAAGAGATCCTCGAGATGGACGAGCTTGCCGCGTGGCTGCCGCGGCATCTGCCGCCGCCCGCCCCGGTACGGCTGGTGCACGGCGACTATCGGCTCGACAACATCATTCTTGCACCGTCGCAGCCCCTCATCCTCGCCGTGCTGGACTGGGAGCTGTCCACATTGGGCGACCCGCTCGCCGACCTTGCCTATCATCTGATGCAGTGGGACATGCCGCCGTCGGAGACCGGTGCCGGGGTGGGCTCGCTCGCGGGGCATGACCTCGGCCGGCTCGGCATACCCTCGCGCGGCGACTACGTGGATGCCTACGTTGCGCGCACGGGCCTCGATCCGCGGCCGCATCTGCCGGTCTATCTCGCCTACAACTTCTTCCGCCTCGCCGCGATCTTCCAGGGGATCGTCGGTCGCGCGCGCGACGGAACGGCGACCAACGAGAAGGCGCTCGCCATGGCGCCCCTGGTACGGCCGCTTGCTCGGAAGGCGTGGGAGCTCGCGCGCCAGGCGGAGGCGGCGTGACGAAGAGCTTTGCGCTTGCGCTCGGCGGAGGCGGGGCGCGCGGGCTTGCGCATGTCGCGATATTCGAAGCGCTCGACGAGCTCGGCAGTAAGCCGGTTGCGATTGCGGGGAGCTCGATGGGCTCGCTGTTCGGCGCGGCTTATGCCGCCGGGATGTCGGCCAGGGACATCCGCAAGTTCGTCCTTGCGCTCACGCACGACCGCGCGGAAATCTTTCGCCGGGTCATGGCGACGCGGGCGAGCACGTTTGCAAGCCTGTTCAACATCGGCTTCGGAAGCGCCGCCCTGATCGACGCGGAGAAATTCTGCAACGCGTTCCTGCCGGAGCGGGTGCCCGAGGAATTCGATCGGCTTGCCATTCCCCTCATGGTCATGGCGACCGATCTGCATCGCCGGGAGCAGGTGGAGTTTTCGCACGGCGCGCTGCGGCCTGCACTTGCGGCCTCGATTGCGCTGCCGACGGTGATGCGGCCGGTCGTGATCGAGAACCGCGTCCTTGTCGATGGTGCCGCAACGAATCCGCTGCCGTTCGACCGTTTGCGGGAACGCGCCGACGTGATCGTGGCGGTCGATCTCACCGGCGAGCCGGCTCAGGCGCGGCACGACATTCCAAGTCCCTGGGAGTGCCTGTTCACGACCGTGCTGGTCATGGGCGCAGCCATCACCGCCGAGAAGCTCAGGCAGCGTGCGCCCGATCTCGTCGTGAAACCCAATGTGGGGCTATTCCGCGTGTTCGACTTCATGCAGGCGAGCGCGATCATGCGCGCCGCGCAGCCGGCGAAAGCCGAGCTCAAGGAGAAGCTTGGAAAGCTGCTCGAAATGTGAAAGCCTTCGTAAGGGCGACCCATTGCGTCGCCCAAGATGGGCGAGGCAGTGCCTCGCCCCTACGCACCTGCGAACAGGACGACTAATACCGCACGTCGCAGCGCTTGGAATCCTCCAGCGTTCCGGTGCTGAGATTGATCCAGTTCGGAGCTGCGAAATAGCACACCGCGACCGATTTCTCCTTCTGCAGCGTCACCACGAAAATCTCTCTGTTGTCGGTCGATTCCCCGCGCGCGAAGGTCACGCTCTTGATGTCATAACCCTTGCCGATGATGGTCTTGAACGACTGCTGCTGCTCTTGCGCATGCGCCGGCGCGGCGAAAGCAAGCGACGAAAGAGCGAGCGCGACGAATATCTTCACGAGTTCCTCCTGGCCTATCCTCGCCGAGCGCGAAAAAAGCTCTGCAGCAGCTTTGCCGCCTCGATCTCGCCGATGCCGCCATAGATTTGCGGCCGATGCAAGCACGCCGGCGCGGAGAAATACCGCACCCCGTTCTCGACCGCGCCGGCCTTGGGATCGGCGGCCCCATAGTAGAGGCGGCGGATGCGCGCAAACGAGATTGCCGCCGCGCACATGGTGCACGGCTCCAGCGTTACGTAGAGGTCGCAATCGCCGAGCCGCTCATTGCCGAGCATGGCGGCGGCGCGACGGATCGCAACCATCTCGGCATGCGCGGTTGGATCGCGATCCGAAATCGTGCGGTTGCCGGTCTGCGCAATCACAGTGCCGTCGCGCACAAGCACGCAGCCGACCGGCACCTCGCCGGCGGCGGCCGCCATGCGCGCCTGCGTGAGCGCGAGCTCCATGAAGGAAGCCAAGCTCATCAAGATGCGGCTCGTCGGTGTGCCTTTGTTTGCGCATGTCCTTGTTCGCAAAAGGTGGTTCCCACTTTTGCGGGACATGCCCGAACCTTGCTATCACTTCGCGCATGGACGAGCGAGCCGACGCTGCGGCAACGCCAGGGCAGCGCGATCATCGCGGCCGCGGCGAGCGCGTGGCCAAGGCCATCGCGCGCGCGGGGCTGGCCTCCCGGCGCGAGGCGGAGCGCTGGATCGCGGAGGGACGCGTGACGGTCAATGCCGAGGTGATCGGCTCGCCTGCCATCACCGTCCGCGCGGAGGACATTGTCGCGGTCGACGGCAAAGCGCTGCCCCGGCGCGAGCGCACGCGGCTTTTCCTCTTCCATAAGCCGCGCGGCTTCTTGACCTCGCATGGCGATCCGCACGGGCGCCCGACTATTTTCGATCTCCTCCCGCGGCATTTGCCGCGGCTCATCAGCGTGGGCCGGCTCGACCTCAACACCGAGGGGCTTCTTCTGCTCACCAACGACGGCAGCCTTGCGCGCGTGCTCGAGCTGCCGTCGACCGGCTGGCTCCGGCGTTATCGCGTGCGCGCCCATGGCAGCGTGACGCAGGATCAGCTCGACAGGCTGCGCGGCGGCATCAGCGTGGACGGCATCCGTTACGGGCCGATCGAGGCCGCCGTCGACCGCGTGCAAGGCAGCAATCTCTGGATGACGTTCGCGATCCGCGAAGGCAAGAACCGCGAGGTCAAGAACGTGCTCGGCCATCTCGGGCTTGCAGTCAATCGGCTGATACGCGTCTCGTTTGGACCGTTCCAGCTCGGTGACCTTGCTCCCAGCGGGATCGAGGAGGTCAGGACGCGCGTGCTGCGCGAGCAGCTGGGGGCGCGCATCGCGGCGCTCACGAATGCCGATTTCTCCGCGCCTGCAATCACCGCCGAATCTTCGCGAGAATGGGGATCGATCAGCAAACGCGATGTACCTCCCCCTGCAAGGGGGAGGTCGGCGAGCAAAGCGAGCCGGGTGGGGGCCAAACCCGCGCCGCGATCGCGACCAGATGACCCCCACCCGACCGCCCCCGCAAAGCGGCGGCGATCGACCCCGGATCAAGTCCGGGGCAGGCTCTCGCCCTTGCAGGGGGAGGTACGAAAGCCCGCAGCCGCGCGCCGAAAGAATAGCCGCTCCGCCTCCGATCATATCGGAGAGCCCGAGCGAGCACGGCGCGAAAAGCGGCGGGGGCGCCGCGGCCCGCGGCATAAGCAACGCTGATGCGCATTGTGGGAGGGCGACTGCGCGGGCGCGCGCTCGCTGCTCCGAAATCACAGGCGATCAGACCCACCGCGGATCGGCTGCGCGAAGCGCTGTTCAACATTCTCGTCCACACCCATGAGGACCCCGTCACGGACGCGCGCGTGCTCGACCTGTTCGCGGGGACGGGAGCGCTGGGACTGGAAGCGCTCTCGCGCGGAGCGCGGTTCGCCCTGTTCGTCGATGATGCAGCCGAAGCGCGCGCGCTCCTGCGCGAGAACGTGGCGGCGCTCGGGGTGGGCGGCACGGCCCGCATCTTCCGGCGCGATGCTACCCGGCTTGGCCTGCTGGTTGCGCTGGCGCCGTTCGCGCTCGCTTTCCTCGATCCACCCTATGGGCGAGGTCTTGCGGAAAGAGCGCTCGCCTCAGCGCGCGCGGGAGGGTGGCTGGTGCCCGGCGCGCTCACAATCGTGGAAGAGTCAACGCAGGCGAGCTTCACAGCGCCCGAAGGCTTCACGCAGGTGGAGCGTCGTCCCTACGACGACACGGAGCTCATTTTCTTACGGTATGTTCCGTAGGGGCGACGCATTGCGTCGCCCTCCATCCGCAACCGCCGTTGCTGATAAAAAAGGGGCGAGGCAATGCGTCGCCCCTACGGAAGATGTGATGCCTTATCAGTGCGCCGGGACGGCGGCAGCGACAGCGGCCGGGCGCATCTCCATGGCCGATATCCGATTCTTCACCGCCCGCTGCACCTTCTCGAACGCGCGCACTTCGATCTGGCGCACGCGCTCGCGCGAGACTCCGAATTCAGAAGCCAGATCCTCGAGCGTGATCGGATCGTCCGCGAGCCGCCGCGCCTCGAAAATGCGCCGCTCGCGATCGTTGAGCACGGTGAGCGCTTCGCCCAGGGCCTTGCGGCGATTGTCCGATTCCTCGCTCTCGGCGAGCCGCGATTCCTGATCGGAAACGTCATCGACCAGCCAGTCCTGCCATTCTCCGGAATCGCCTTCTTCCCGGATCGGCGCATTGAGCGACACGTCGCCGCCGAGCCGGCGGTTCATGTCGACCACGTCCTGCTCGGTCACGCCAAGGCGCCGCGCAATGATCTTGACCTGGTCGGGCCGCAGATCGCCCTCTTCCAGCGCCGAGATCTTGCTCTTGGCCTTGCGCAGGTTGAAGAACAGCTTCTTCTGGTTGGCGGTGGTGCCCATCTTCACCAGCGACCAGGAACGCAGGATGTATTCCTGGATGGCGGCCTTGATCCACCACATGGCATAGGTCGCGAGCCGGAAGCCTTTGTCGGGCTCGAACCGCTTGACCGCCTGCATCAACCCGACATTGCCTTCGGAAATCACTTCTGAAATCGGCAAGCCGTAGCCGCGATAGCCCATGGCGATCTTGGCGACGAGGCGCAGATGGCTGGTGACGAGCCGGTGCGCGGCGTCGCGGTCGCCATGCTCGCGCCAGCGCTTGGCGAACATGTATTCGTCCTGCGGCTCCAGCATGGGGAACCGCCGGATCTCTTCGAGATAGCGGGTCAGGCCGGATTCGGCCGAAGGAATAGGTAACGTTGCGGCACGGGCCATGACAGCGCCCTCCTCAATATGCCCCCGGTTGGACCGGCAGGCGGATTCCCACCGCCGCTCCCCGAGCCGACGGTGTTGTCCCTGCGATACCCGATCGCAGGCGCGAGTTTACAGGACAAACCCAGGCGATGAAAGCTTGCCGGGGTCACGTCGCCGTTACCCTTGGGTGCGTAGTTAACCCCTTGATAACCCGAAGCTTCTGCCTTCAGGTCAACGCGCCCTGATCACCGAGGCTGTGTCGTAAACGACGGAGATCGTCCGGCAGTTCCGATCGGAACTCCAGAACTTTGCCACCCAGGGGATGTTCGATTGCAATGAGATAAGCATGAAGTGCCTGTCTGGCAAGGGTTTTCAGTGCGGCTTGCGCGGCAGGCGGAAGCTGATTCGCCTTGGTCTTGAAACCCGCCCCGTAAACCGCATCCCCCAGCAGCGGGTGGCCGATGGCAGCCAGATGCACCCGGAGCTGGTGCGTTCGGCCGGTTTCGAGCCGGCATGCGAGCAGGCTGGCCACCGGCTCCCCGCCGATGCCGCGGTAGCGCTCGAGCACCTCCCAATGGGTAATGGCCGCGCGGCCGCCCTGGCGCACGGCCATGCGCTCGCGCGCGTGAGGGTGGCGCCCGATCGGCTTATCGATGGTGCCGCGGGGCCGGTCCGGCGCTCCCCACACCAATGCGAGATAGCCGCGGCGCAAGAGGCCGGTGCGCCCGTGATCCGCGAATTGCCGGCTGAGCGCGCCATGGGCGCGGTCGGTCTTGGCCACGACCAGAAGTCCGCTGGTGTCCTTGTCGAGCCGGTGCACGATGCCGGGCCGCTTCTCGCCGCCGATGCCGGAGAGGGAATTGCCGCAATGCGCGATCAAGGCGTTGACCAGCGTGCCCGACCAGTTGCCGGAGGCGGGGTGGACGACCAGGCCGGCGGGCTTGTTGATGACGAGGAGCTCGTCATCCTCGAACACGATGTCGAGGGGGATGTTCTCGGGCGCGACTTCCGTGTCCGCCGCGGGCGGGACAGTGAGGCTGATGCGGCTGCCGGCGTTGACGCGATAGCTCGGATCGCGGATCGTGGCGCCGTCGACCGTGACATGTCCCGCCAGGATCAGCGCCTTGTGGCGCGAGCGCGAGAGCTCCGCAAGCTGCGCTGCCAGGACGCGGTCGAGCCGTGCCCCCTTCTCCTCGGCGGCAACCGTCAGTTCCTCGCTGCACTCCTGTGCCGGCATGCTATGAGCGATCCTTCCGCGGATGACGACCAGCCTCTCGATCCCGCCGCGGCGCGGATCGTCGCCAAGGTGCGATGGCTGATGGCAATCGCCGGCGCAACCACGCTGCTCGCGGTCTCGGCGGTGATCGGGGTGATCGGCTACCGCCTTTTCACAGCGGCGGGAAGCGCGGGAGTGCCGGTCGAGGCCACTGCGCTCCTGCCGAAGGATGCGCGCATCGTATCGGCCGGCGTCGCGGACGACCGCATTGCCATCACGGTCGATATAGGTGGAGCGACCGAGATCCGCACGTTCGATCTCAAGACCTTGCGGCCTGTGGGGCGGTTGCGGTTTGCGACCGAGCCGTGAGGGGATGGGCTTGGTGCGGCTTGCGCGCGCGCATGATCGGGTCTATTTCCATTTGCCTCTCAGCTTTGCTCCCTTCGTCTAGCGGCCCAGGACGTCGCCCTCTCACGGCGAAAACAGGGGTTCGAGTCCCCTAGGGAGCGCCAATCATTTCAATAACTTAGAAGAGGCTACCGACAATGCAAAGTGCGTTTGCCTATTTTTTGTCTATTATCATCTCACAGACGATTTGGTGAAGTGGTGACGAACGCATCTTCGGAATCGGCGCAAGTCCGAGCCCGGCGCTG
>DASXIG010000715.1:0-2835 GCA_036498105.1 Xanthobacteraceae bacterium
CGAAAGGTAACGCTGCGGGGAACAGGTAACCGAGTTTACAAGAACTGTTCGTGCGGCAATTGTTTCAGGACTTGCGGCGTCAGCAGACGAGGCGCTGCCAAATCGACGGCCGGCCGGCGGCGGAACCGTGATAGGGGTAGGGAAGACTTTTGGGCCTCCCCTCCCTCCGAACCGTACAGGCGGTTTTCCCGCATACGGCTCTCCAGTCGATGGTTTCCTGATCATCGGGGCTGTCTCGCTTGCCGCCAGGCCGTGTCCAGGGTGAACAGCCCGGCGGTCGCGAAGAACTTGTTTGGCCAGCGTATCCGGTCTTCCTTGCAGTTGCCGCAACCGGGTCGTTTCTCTTGCTTGCGCAGCATCGCCCGAAGCCGCCGTCGCGTGAACGCGTCGACGTCCGTGAGACCCGAGGTCGCGTGCTTGAAGTAGTTGTACCACCCTCTGAGCATCGGATTGAGCGAGGCGATCACGCGGGCGAGGCTTTGTCCGCTCGTCCGTCGCGTCTTCGCTCTGATCTTGTCCCGCAGGCGCAGCATGCTCTTCTTCCGCACGAGCCGGCGTCCCGCCTCGAAGCGATATCCCAGGAACTCGAACCCCTGCCCGATGATCCGGCAATCCCCGGCATGAGTCTTGTCCGGATGCAGGGTCAAGCCGTTCTCCTCGGTGAAGCCACGGATCAACGTGAGGGCCTCTCGCGCTTGCTCCGCGCTGTCGCACAAGACGACGAAGTCGTCGGCGTAGCGAACCATCGACAGGCCGTGCTCGGCCATCAGCACGTCGAGCGGGTGCAGATAGAGATTCGCCAGCAGCGGGCTGACGACCGCGCCTTGCGGCGTGCCTCCCGTGGGGGTCCATCTCGCGCATTCCGATACGATGTCCTGTTTCAGCCAGCGCTGGATCAGCTCGAGAAGGCGGCCATCGCTGACCCGCGTCCTCAGCCTCTCCATCAACTTGTCGTGCGGGATCGTGTCGAAGTAGCTCTTCAGATCGGCGTCCACCACGAAGCAGTGGCCCGATTCGACCAGCCGATCGACCTCCCGCAGAGCATCCTTGCAGCCGCGCCCCGGCCGGAAGCCGAAGCTCCCCGGATGGAAATGCGCCTCCAGGATGGGCTCCAGCACGAATTTGACCGCCGTCTGGGCGATGCGGTCCTTGACCGTGGGTATTCCCAACGGCCGCACCCCGCCATCCCCTTTCGGGATCTCCACGCGCCGGATCGCTGACGGACGGTATTCGCCCGTCCGCAGCTCTCGCGACAGCTCCGCCAAATAGACCTCGGCGTTCGCCGCGAACCGTTCGATACTCTGCCTGTCCACGCCCGCCGCGCCGCCGTTGACTTGAACTTTCACCCAAGCCGCCGCCAGCGTCGCCGGAGCGTAGACCTTGTCCATCAAACTATACCAAACGCCTCCTTTGACGCCATTACCTAGCGCCGACAGCATGCGGTCCGTCCAGACGGAGCCTTCCACCCACGACCAGTCACGGGCTTCTACGCCTTGTTTAGCAGTTTGCACTAACGGCGCTGTCATGGCCTCGTCTCGACTTCCCACATCCATCTTCCTGCCCTGCCTTCCCTCGCCAGGGGTTTGCTGACCCTCGCTCTCGCGGCGCGATCCCTCGCGGGACCCGCCGATGCGGTACTATGCGGGCTCTGACTCCTCCCCGGCCCACCACGCCGGAAAGGTCTCTCCGCTTACTCCGTCCTGCCTTCCGCGCATCCCGATCCCAACCACTTGATGGGCGCGCTCAACGCTTTGATCGCCATCACAGCCTGAGCGCCTCTGAGGGCTTCGCCCTACAATCGCAGGCTCGCCGCACCATCCCGCCGAAACGGATTCGTCAACCTACGGGCTACGCATTCGCCTCCTGTTGCTCCCCACCCCGTCTCCCGCCGAAAGAGCGCAAACCCCGCCCGATCGACAGTTGAGCGACGCAGTTACTCTCGGCTTCACATGGTATGGCTCCATGCGGCGGGGACTTGCACCCCGCTGACAAAACGTCCTCACGGACGCACGATTGCTTCGCTACGCTCGCAATGACGGCTAGAATTTCAGCACGATCTTCCCAAAATGCTTGCCCTCGCGCATGTATTCCAGCGCCGCGCGGGCCTCGGTCCAGGGGAAGACGCGATCGACCACGGGGCGCATCCGGTGCAATGCGATCGCGCGGTTCATGTGGTCGAAGGATTCGCGGGAGCCGATGGGAATGCCGCGCACGACCGCGCGCCGGTAGAGGATCTCCAGCGGGTTGATCTCGCCCTGCTTGCTCCCGACATAACCTATCATGTGGATCTGTCCGCCCAAGCGGATCGCCTGCAACGACTGCATGAAACTGTCGGGTCCGCCGACCTCGACGACATGGTCGACGCCGCGCCCGCCGTTGAGCCGGCGCACCTCGGGATGCCAGACCGGGCAGGCGACGTAGTTGATCGTGTGGCTGGCGCCGAGCGCCTTGGCGCGTTCGAGCTTGGCGTCGCTGCTCGAGGTGACGATCGTGCGCGCGCCGAACATCGCGCCGAATTGAAGCGCAAAAACGGAAACCCCGCCGGTTCCTTGCACCAACACAGTCTCGCCGGCCTTCAGGCCACCCTCGCTGACCAGGGCCTGCCAGGCGGTGAGCGCTGCGCAGGGCAGCGTCGAGGCCTCCTCGTCGGTCAGGTGCTCGGGCGCGTGCACCAGCCCCTGTTGATCGAGCCGCACATATTCGGAAAGCATTCCGTCCATGTCGCCGCCGAGCTGTCCGATGGCCGCGGTCTGGTCGAAATCGCCGCCGAGCCAGCTCTGCCAGAACGTGCCGAGCACCCGGTCGCCGATCTTGGCCCGCGTCACGCCCTCGCCG
>DASXIG010000716.1:0-2449 GCA_036498105.1 Xanthobacteraceae bacterium
GGAAAGTCTGGGGGCGGCCGCGCTGCAACTGCTCGCGCCGCTGCGCCCGTTTGCCGGCCCACCCACGCAAGCGGATCTGATTGCCTATTTCGAGGCGGTCGCGCGCGAGAGCAGGCTTCCCATCACGCTTTACCTCAACCCCGGACCGGGCGCCGATGTCTCCATTGCGGATACGATGGCGCTCGCCAAGCTCCCTTGCGTGCAGCTCATCAAGGAGAGCTCGCGCGATCTCGCGCGCGTCTCCCGCCTTATCGTGGAGGTCGATCGGGCCGGACACGCGCGGTATTTCACGACCATGCAGATGCTGCTCGCGACGGTCGAGCTCGGCGGCTCCGGCGCCACCATGCCGCCGCCCGGCTCCGAGATCGCGCGGCACGTCATCGATGCGTTCGTCGCCAAGGACTACGAACGCGCGGCCGCGTTGCAGCTCCAGTTTGCGCTGTTCCCGTCGAAATGGATGCACCGCGGTCTTGCTCCGGTGATGAAGGCGGCGATGCGCATCATCGGCGTGCCGGTCGGCGATCCGCACCCGCCCTACGCCGGCTTGAACACGGACGAGATGAGCGCGCTGGTCGCCGTCCTGCGCTCGACCGTGCTCGCCCATCGCCTTGCCGTGACCGCGGCGGCGTGAGGATGCTCCGCTCCGGAGCGTGACTTTCAGGGACTCGCATTCCTGAACTGCCGGCTCACGGCGAGCAGCAGGCTGCTGCCGATACCGGCAAAGACGAACAGCAGCAGCGTGACAGCCATGATGGTCGATTGGTCGTTGGTGCCGATCGAAGCGAACAGCAGGTGCCCTAGGCCGCGCACCGAAGCAAACATTTCGCCGATCAGGACTCCAAGCAAAGTGAGGGCAAAGCAGATGCGAAAGCTTGCCACCGCTTCCGGGGTCACCGCGGGAATGAGGACGTGAACCGCGTAGGCGCGGCGCGAGAGCCGCATGGTACACGCCACCTTGCGATAGATCGGGCGCAAGGTCCGCAACGCATTGGCCATGGTGATGACGACCGGCGGGAGCCCATGCAGCAGGCCAAAGAAGATTTTTGCGGCATCGCCGAGCCCGAAGAACAACAAGATGATCGGGTAGAGCATGACCTTCGGCGTGGCGATCAAAGCGAGAATCAGCGGCTCGACTTCGTCGCCCACGGCTTTCCAACCCCCACAGATTACGCCGAGCGTGAGCCCGCCCGCCATTCCAATTGTCAGCGCGATTGCATAGGCCTTGGCCGTAGCGGCGATGTCGCTCTGGAAGCGCGGTTGACCGATCAAATCCGCGAGATGGCGCAGCGTGTGCCAAGGCCCCGGCAAAACATCGGTCCCGAGCTGGGCCGAGGCGATCTGCCAGGCCCCCGCCAGCGCCAGGCAGACCAGCACGACATCGAGGCGGCCCTGGACGACTTTCCAGCTCATATCGCCGGCGCTCCGATGCGGACGCGCAGGTGCCGCAGCAGGCCATTGAGCGCGATCACCAGGATGACGAGCGCCAGCATCAGCCCGTACATGCGCTCGATCTTGAACGACATGTAGGAGTCGGCGATGTCATGGCCGATCCCCGCCGGCGCCAGCAGGAATTCGCTGGCGATCACCGCAACGAACGCGTAGCTGACGGCGAGCGTGATGCCGCCGAGGATTTCGGCCGAGCACGAGGGGACATAGATGCTGGCCAAGGCGCGGGCGCGTCCGAGGCGATGCACCTTCGCGACCTTGCCGAACACGGCCGGGACATGGTCGAGCCCGCTCAGGGTGCCGATCAGCACGCTCATGGCGGCGTAGAGCGTACCGGTAAAGACGATCGGGGCCATGCCGATGCCCAGGATGACGACCAGCACCGGGTAGAGGGCGAACAACGGCAGCGCGTAATAGCTCGCGATAAACGGCTCGCACGCCCGGCGAAGGCGCGGCAGTGCGTGCAGCGCAATGCCCGCTGCGATGCCCGCCACGGCAGCGATTGCAACCGATGCGGCGACCGAGCTCAGCGTTTGCCAGATGTTATCGAGCGTCGCCGGCTCCATAAGAGCGGCAGCCATCGCGCGCAGCATGACGGTCGGCGGCACAAGGTCGGTCGGCCGCACCAGGCGCGCCCGGCAGACGCCCTCCAGGACAGCGAGGACCGCTCCCAGCGCGAGCAGCCGGCGTGCGCGGCGGGAGATCATGGCGGTTTATTTGGGAATAAAACGACGGTCGATGACCTTCTCGAAGTCGTAACCCTCTTCGATGTCGCCGGTGGCCATCAAGAGCTTGCGCGAGCCGGCCAGTCCCTCGGCGTCGATATTTCCGTCGGAATAATATTGCGCCTTCACCATCCGATCGAGCGCGCGCTCGAGCGAAGGCAGGTCGACGTTGACCATGCGCTTCAAGGATTGTTGCGCGGCTTCTTTTGGATGGGCGTAGACGAAATCCACGGCCTGCTTGTGCACGAGCATGATGGCGCGCAGCTTATCCGGCTGCC
>DASXIG010000717.1:0-2559 GCA_036498105.1 Xanthobacteraceae bacterium
CAATAAGCCTTGAAGGCCCGGATTTAACGTGAACAGGGCGTAGGATGCATGGGTAGGTTGGTGTGGGAAATCCAGGATCTTTGCGAGCCCGTGTTCCATGTAGAGCAGCCCCACCACAATCCGCAGCATGCTCAACATGCGGGGCTCCCAGGTGAGCCGCAGAGTTGCAAGATCGGGCACCGATCATCCTCCCCATAGGCCGGCGGTCTCTTCGTTGCCTGTCCTCAGGGTAAATTTTGCGGCAGCAATAATGCAACCATGCTTATTTTAGCTCGCGATTGCCCACCTGCGGCAAATCGGCCTCGCATCGCAGAAAGCGCCCAAGAGCCGCAGAACCCTCGCGGGTTTCACACCGCGGTATGAGATATGGCATGGCCAACTGAAACCTCTGATAGGGCGGGGCGAGACGCCGCCGAACGGCCAGACGAGCTGGTCAAAGTAGAACTTGACGGGGGTCAAGGCGCGAGAAGTGGCCTCGCCGTGAGATAAAGAGGCGACATCTCAATGGGCGAGATCGCCGAGGAACTCGGGAGGATCGTCATGCCATTCTTCATCACGCAAGGTCGCTTCACACGCGAATACATCAAGGGCGGACTGGCAAAGCCGGAGGACCGGCACGCTGCTATTTCGAGGCTCTGTGAGCAGGCGGGCGGGAAGCTGGTCTCGCTTTATTTCACGCTTGGGCAGTACGACTTCATGCTCGTTTCAGATATTCCGGATGCCAAAGCTGCGAGCGTACTGGCGCTAGTTGCTGCGGGAGGCGGCGGCATAGAAGGCTCGGTAACCACCCAAGCCTTCACCACAGCCGAAGCGAGAGACATGTTCGCCGAAGCAGCCAAAATCGTCGGCAGCTACAAGCCAATGGGTGCCTGAGACTAGCTTCCGCCCGACGATGCTCACGATCCGGGTCCGACTGGGATAGTATCCCTCGACGCACCGAACCCGCGCCGTTACGCCCTCCTCGCCTCCGCCTATGCCTTCAAGGGCCAGACCGAACACGCCGCCGCGGAACTCGCCGAAGCCCGCAGGCTGAGCCCCGACGATCGCTTTCGAGCCTCGCCCGCCTGAAGGCCTGTTATTGTCGAGGTGCCGAAAGTCCACGTCCTGTTCGAAGCCACTTTATTCGCCAGGCTGCGCAAGGCAGTGGGACCGACGGTTCGAATCCGCTTTGCTCCAGTGGAGAGTCGCGAGCAAACCGTTTTGGTGCTGCTCGCCCGCCTCAACCCCGCATGCCGTTTTGCTTTTATCGCCGGCGGCGGAAAGGGTAAGCGAATCCGAGCATGACGCCTTTGGCAATGGCGACGCCCTCGATGAGCAAGAGGGCACGATCGGCGCCGAAGATCCGCAGCGCGCTTTCGACCTTGCTCCCCAGTCAAACGGCAATTTGCTGGTGATGATTTTGATGAGCTGAAGATTTGCGTCCGCGGCCGCCGTGAGGAGAGACGCGTCCCACCACCAGGCCGCGACCATAATGGCGAACGCGCCAACGAGCGCAGCGCCCTTGAATGCGCCGCGGCCGGCCGCTCGCCCAATGAGTATCACGTGTCGCTTCACGATTGGGTTAACAGTTTGACCGCACGTTTCAGCTCGGCCTGTCGCGAGCCACGCCCTTCTTGATTGGGGACCGGAAACGAGAGACCCCGTCTCTAACCCGCGAGGGCGGGGTGACTAGCCGCAGTTTGTCCCCGACTCCCTGCTGGAGCGAACGGGATTCGAATTCCCGGTCCCCCTCTATGTTCGGCTATTGACCCGATAGAACGGCTGGTCGAGCATGGTCTCGTGCCAGGTACTGTACCACGCCTGGACATACGGCTTGATCTTCCCGAGAAAGTCGGCGTGCGCCCGCTGCTCGGGGGTGAGCCCCTTCGCACAGAACGCGCGTACCTCGCGATAGAGCCCCTCTACGTCGATCGTGCGCGGCCGATGATTCTCGACCACGACCTTTCCCCCGATGACGACTGTGGCGACGTCCGCGCCCATGGCGCGTTCCACAAAGGCCTCGGCAATGTCAAATTCAGGATCTATCCAGGGATCCCGCGCCACCCGGTCGAGATCCACGAGAATTGCATCACCCTTCATGCCGGGCACCAGCGCGCCGACCTCGTCCGCGAAGCCGGTCGCGTTGGCACCGTTTAAGGTCGCGATCTCAAGAGCCTCGTATGCGCTTAACGCGGGCGTCGCCAGATCGAAGGTGTGGAGGCGATGCACCTTGTGCATCATCCGCAGCTCCATCACCGCGTCCTCGTCGTCATTGATGGTCTTGTCATCAAGCCCCATCGCGACATTGACCCCGGCGTCGCGCAACGGCATCACCGGTGTGAAGCCATTGCGCATGTGGAAGTTGCAGCTGGGATGACTGGTGACGGAGACTTTGCGGCGCCCCATCAGCTCTATTTCGGCCTCGGTCACGTGAATCGCATGACCATAAACGACATTGCGCTCCACCAAACCGAGATCATCGAGCCACAACACAGTCGGCTTTCCGTGCCGGCGCAAGCCATAGGCCTTGTGCACCGGCGACTGCAGCAGGTGCATGTGGATCATTACGCCGCCGCGCTC
>DASXIG010000718.1:0-2176 GCA_036498105.1 Xanthobacteraceae bacterium
CTTTCACGTCTTCCACACCCGCGAGGGCCATCGTCCCGATCTCGCCGACCTGCCCGAGAACAAGCGCTGGCGCTCCCGCCGCATCGGCGCCGGCATCGGCGATCCCGGGCCGTGCGGCCTTATCCTGGTGCGCGGCGAGCCGGGCTGGGACATCATCCCTGACCTCGCGCCGGCAAAGGACGAGCCGGTCATCGACAAGCCTGGCAAGGGCTCGTTCTGCGCCACGGATCTCGAATTGATGCTGCGGCTGCGTGCGATCGAGAACATCGTCCTAACCGGCATCACAACCGACGTATGCGTGCACACCACGATGCGCGAGGCAAATGACCGCGGCTTTGAATGCCTGCTGCTCGAGGATTGCTGCGGGGCGACCGACAAGGGCAATCACGACCATGCGATCAAGATGATCAAGATGCAGGGCGGCGTCTTCGGTGCCGTGTCGGATTCGGGGGCCTTTATCGAGGCCATCGCATGAGCGATTTCGCCACCGAGATCACAAACCGGCCGCCAGCCGCCGTACCGGACCACGCGCTGAGTATCGAGGCGCTGGGAATGACCAAGCGCTTCGGCTCCTTTACCGCGCTCGACGGGGTTTCGCTGAAAGTGCCCGCCGGCAGCTTCCACGCGCTGCTGGGCGAGAACGGCGCCGGCAAGTCGACCTTGGTCAAATGCATCATGGGATATTACCGGCCCGACGAGGGCGAGTTGCTGGTCGGCGACCGCCAGCAGGTGATCGACAACCCGCACGCTGCGCACGCGCTCGGACTGGGCATGGTGTATCAGCATTTCACCTCGGTCTTGGCCATGACGGTGACCGAGAACTTCGTGCTGGCGAGGCCGAGCCTGCCTCCCGTCATCGACTGGAAGAAGGAGAAGGCGCAGCTCGAAGCCTTTCTCGGCCGCATGCCCTTCCGCATCCCGCTCGATGCCAAGGTATCGGCGATCTCGGCCGGCGAGCGGCAGAAATGCGAGATCCTCAAGCAGCTCTATCTCAAGCGCCGCTTTCTCATCCTGGATGAGCCGACCTCGGTGCTCACGCCGAGCGAAGCCGACGAGGTGCTCGGCATGCTCCGGCATATGGTGGCAGGCAACGAGCTGACGATCCTGATGATCACCCACAAGTTCCGCGAGGTCATTGCCTTTGCGGACGAGGTCACGATCCTGCGCCGCGGCAGGCTCGTGGGCGGTGGGCGCGTCGGCGCGCTCACGTCCGACGCCATGGCGGGCATGATGATCGGGGCGCAGGAGCTGACCAAAGCGCCTGCACGTAGCGGAGAATTCGGCGCGACTCGGCTCAAGGTCAACGATCTCAGTGCGCTCGACGATGCCGGCGAGCCCGCCCTGCATGCGGTCTCGCTCGCCGTCAGAGCGGGCGAGATCGTCGGCATTGCGGGCGTATCCGGCAACGGTCAGCGCCAGCTGGTGGAGGTTCTGGCCGGGCAGCGCGAGGCGAGCGGCGGCGAAATCCTGATCGCTGGGGCCTCCTACCATGCCACCCGCGAGGAGATGCGCCGGCATGGGCTCTCATGCTTGCCCGAGGAGCCGCTGCGCAATGCCTGCGTTGCACGCATGAGCGTTGCCGAGAATCTGGCGTTCCGTGATTTCGACCGTCAGCCCTTTGCGGCGGGCAACTGGTGGCTCAAGCGCGCAGCGTTTCGCGCAGCTGCTCAGCGCAAGATCGCGGAATACCAGATCAAGACCCGATCAGCTGATTCGCCGGTCGGCGATCTCTCCGGCGGCAATGTGCAGCGTACCGTCCTGGCGCGCGAGCTCGGCGGCGCAGTGGATGTGATGGTTGCGGCAAACCCCTGCTTTGGGCTCGATTTCGCGGCGGTCGCGCAGATTCACGCGGAGATACTGGCGGCGCGCAATCGCGGCGCGGCCGTACTGCTCGTGAGCGAAGATCTCGATGAGCTTTTGGAGCTTGCTGACCGTATCGTCGTGATCTTCAACGGCCGGTTTGTGTACGAGGCACCTGCGAGCGAGGTCGATGTCCTTGAGGTCGGGCGCCACATGGCCGGGCATCCGGCCTCGGCGGCGTGATACGGCCGCAAGGTTTCTTGAATTACGCCTGCGACAGTGCTGCAATCGCCGGCGCGGATGCGGAAACCGAACCGAAGATGCCGCCCTGGGCCGCGATCATTTTAAGGCCCCAATCGTGGAACTCCGGGAAGTA
>DASXIG010000719.1:0-12822 GCA_036498105.1 Xanthobacteraceae bacterium
CAGATGCAGAAACACCGCCCCAAGCCCGATGGCGGCGCGATCCATGAACACAAACTCGCGCGGCACCCTGACCGGACCGAGCTGCTTGAGCGCCTGATGCACGCGGAAAGCCTCGCGCCGCCCGTATTCGGAGGGCTTTACTCCGTCGGCGAGACTGCGCACCCGGTCGTCCAGAAGCGGGCCGTAGATGAAGCGCGCCCAGATGTTCAGCGCAGAGATCACCTCGCGGCCCATCCGCCGGAAGCCCCAGGTCTCATACGCGTGCACGATGAGGTCATCATCCCCGCGCAGGAGGCCATGATAGAGGTCGATGACGCCGCCTACGAATTTCGGCGGAAAGATGCGGATGCAGCCATAGTCGAGCAGGTTGATCCCGGCCGGCCGGCTGTTGAGACGGAAGACCGTGTAGTTGCCGAGGTGGGGATCGCCGTGAATGACGCCATAGCGGCTGAACGGCCACCACCAGGCCGAGAACATCGCGGTTCCGAGGCGGTTGCGAATCTCGAGCGCGTCGCCCTTGTGCGCGAGCAGCCGGTCACCCTCGAGCCAGTCGAGGGTGAGCAGGCGCCGGGTCGAGAGCTCGGGCCACACCCGCGGCACCCGAATATCCGCAACCCCGGACAGCATGTTCTGATAAAGTGCGGCATGCCTCGCTTCGCGCCGATAATCGAGCTCCTCGCGGATACGCGCGCCGATCTCCTTGAAGATCTCGGTGGTGTCGATGACAGGGTCCATGCGCCGGTGAATGGCGAAAATGACGGCGAGCTGCCGCAGGTCGGCCTCGACCGCCGACTCCATGTCGGGATACTGAAGCTTGCATGCGAGCTCGCAGCCGTCATGTGCGTTGGCGCGGTGCACCTGGCCCAGCGAGGCGGCCGCCGCCGGCTGATGCTCGAAGCGCCGGAACCTGGTCTGCCAGTTGGGACCGAGCTCGGCCGCCATGCGCCGCTTGACGAATGCCCAGCCCATGGGCGGCGCGTCGCTCTGGAGCTTCATGAGCTCGGTCGCATACTCCGCCGGCACTGCGTCCGGAATGGTGGCCATCAGCTGGGCCACCTTCATGATGGGACCCTTGAGGCCCCCGAGCGCGGCGGCAAGCTCGGTCGCGTTCTTGCCGCGATCGAGCGCAAGCCCGAATAAACGCGAACCCGCGAAGCGCGCAGCCACACCGCTCATGTTCGCACCCACGCGCGCGTAGCGCGCGGCGCGGGCGCTGAAACGGTTGGCTTCGCGGTCGGCCATGATCGTCAGTCCAGCTCCTCGAGCTCGGTAATCATGCGCTCGATCACCCCAATGCCGCCCTGCCAAAACGCCGGATCGCGCGCGTCAAGCCCGAACGGAGCCAGGAGCTCGGAGTGATGCTTGGTGCCCCCGGCGGCGAGCATGTCCAGATAGCGCCCCGCGAAGCCCTCGTTGGCCCGCTCATACACGGCATAGAGCGAGTTCACGAGACAGTCCCCGAATGCGTAGGCGTAGACGTAGAACGGCGAGTGCACGAAATGGGGGATATAGCACCAGAAGGTCTCATAACCCGGCTTGCAGTCGATGGCCGGTCCCAGGCTTTCGTGCTGCACCTCGAGCCAAAACGCATTGAGCCGCTCAGCCGTGAGCTCGCCGCTGCTCCGTTCCGTATGTACATTGCGCTCGAAGGTGTAGAAGGCGATCTGGCGGACGACCGTGTTGATCATATCCTCGACCTTGGCCGCCAGCATTGCCTTGCGCTGTCTCTTATCGACATTTGCAAGAAGTTTCCTGAAGGTCAGCATCTCGCCGAAAACGCTCGCGGTCTCCGCGAGCGTGAGCGGCGTCGGCGCCATCAGCGCCCCGTTCGGCGCCGCCAGCACCTGATGCACGCCATGGCCGAGCTCGTGCGCGAGCGTCATGACATCGCGCGGCTTGCCCTGATAGTTGAGAAGCACGTAGGGATGGGCTGACGGAACGGTCGGATGCGAGAAGGCTCCCGGCGACTTGCCCGGACGCACCGGCGCATCGATCCAGTCGTTGTTGAAGAACTTTTCCGCAATGGCGGCCATCTCGGGAGAGAACGCGCCGTAGGAAGTGAGAACAGTGGCCTTCGCCTCCGCCCACGGGATGGTGCGACTGGGCACCTTGGGGAGCGGCGCATTGCGGTCCCAATGCGCCAGGCGCTTCCTGCCGAACCAGCGCGCCTTCAGCGCATAGTAGCGATGGGACAGCCGGGGGTACGCGCTGCGCACCGCTTCGACCAGCGCAGCCACGACCTCAGGCTCCACCCGGTTCGAGAGATGCCGCGCATCGGCAACGTCGGCAAAGCCGCGCCAGCGATCGGAGATCTCCTTGTCCTTGGCAAGGACGTTGGTAATGAGCGCGAAAGTCTGCAGATTCTCCGTGAATGTCCTGGCGAGCGCCTGTGATGCCGCCTTGCGCATCTTCTCGTCGGGATGCTGCAGCAGATTGAGAGTCGGCTCGATCGGCAGAGATTTGGTCCCGACCTTGAAACGCATGCGCGCAATGCTCTCATCGAACAGGCGGTTCCAGGCGGAATAGGTGGTGACCGATTTCTCGTGGAACAGCTGCTCGACCCGGTCCTCGAGCTGATAGGGCTTCTCCTTGCGCAGATCTTCGATGAAGGGACGATAATGTCCGAGCGCGGGCTCGCGCATCGCCGCCTCGAGCTGCGCATCGTCGAGACGATTGAGCTCGAGCGCAAAGAACAGGAGGTGGATCGAGGAAGCAGTGACGCGTTCCTGCACGTCCGAGTAGAACTTGCCGCGAGCGGGATCGACGGTGTTGCCGGAATGGATGAGCGTGGCATAGGAGACGAGGCGCCCCATGAGATCGTCCAGCGACTCATAGCGTGTCACCGCTTGCGCGAGCACCAGCCCTGCGTCGGGGCTGGCCGCCAGGGTCGCGAGCTTGCCCTTGTAATCCTGCTCGAAAGCGGTGCTCTCGCTATCGGCGCGGTCAAGATCGCGCTTCACCTGCGGATCGTCGATCCCAAGATAAAGATCGGCAAGGTTCCACTCCGGCAGCCGCCCGCCGGCAAGGGGGCGTGATCGCGCGGCCGATTTTGCCACTCGAGGCGCGCGTTTTTGTCCAGGCGTTTTTTGTCCAGGCATTTCTTATCCAGCCATTTTTTGTCCAGGCATGGCGTCGTGCGACGTTCGTTCGGGGGATCAGGGAGCGATTTAGTACGCGTCACAGCTAATATCGAAACCCGCCGTGCCCAACCAGCGCCGCACGTTATTTTCCGCATTACGCGACCCGCGGCGTAGGGGCGGGTGGCCCAAAGGAGCGAATCTCTCCATAGGGGCGACGCATGCGCCGCCCTCGATCCGCAGCCGCACATTGAAAGAGGGCGAGGCGGTGCCTCGCCCCTACGACGAGGTCATGCCTTCGCTTTCAGAGGGCGTTAACCCAGGTCAGCCACAGTGCCCCAATTCGGCACACGGTCGAATTGGTATCCAGGTGGCGTATGAGTGAACGAATTCTAATCGTCGACGACGATCCCGTGCAGCGCCGTCTCCTCGACAACATGGTGCGCAAGTTCGGCTACGAGCCCCTCGTTGTCGAGACCGGCGATGCCGCCGCCACGACGCTCACCGAGCAGCCCAGCACCCACGTCGACGCCGTCGTCCTCGACCTCGTGATGCCCGGTCTCGACGGCCTCGGCGTGCTCGCCAGGATCCGCAAGGCCGGGCTGCCGGTGCCGGTGATCGTGCAGACCGCGCACGGCGGCATCGACAACGTGGTCAGTGCCATGCGAGCCGGCGCGACCGATTTCGTGGTCAAGCCGATCGGCGCCGAGCGGCTTGCGGTATCTTTGCGCAATGCGCTGGCCGCAAGCGCGCTCGAAGGTGAGCTTGCCCGCATCAAGAGAAGCCGTGCGGGCACCCTCGGATTCAAGGACATCATCGGCCGCAGCCCGCGCATGCACGCCGTGCTGCGCCTGGGCGAGAAGGCAGCGCGGTCCACCATTCCCGTATTGCTCGAGGGGCAGTCCGGCGTCGGCAAGGAGCTGTTTGCACGCGCGATTCACGGCTCCAGCGTACGGCGGTCAAAGGCCTTCGTCGCGGTCAACTGCGGAGCGATCCCCGACAATCTGGTGGAGTCGCTCCTCTTCGGTCATGAGAAGGGAGCCTTCACGGGCGCGACCGACCGGCACGTGGGAAAATTCGCGGAGGCCTCGGGAGGAACGCTTTTCCTCGATGAGGTCGGCGAGCTGCCTGCGGCTGCGCAGGTGAAACTGCTGCGCGCCATCCAGGAGAACGAGATCGAGCCGGTCGGCGCGCGCAAACCCATCAAGGTCGACGTGCGGCTTATCTCGGCGACCAATCGAGACCTGATTGCGCACGTCAAGGCCGGGCGATTTCGAGAGGATTTGTTCTACCGCCTGCACGTTTTCCCGATCGCGGTGCCGCCGCTGCGGGAACGAACAGAGGACATTCCGGAGCTCGCGCGGCATTTCCTCGCGCGCTTCGCCGCCGAGGAAGGCAAGCGCGCCTGTCGCCTGAGCGCCGACGCGCTGTCGCTGCTGCGCGGGTATCACTGGCCGGGCAACGTTCGCCAGCTCGAGAACGCGATCTTCCGCGCTGTCGTGCTGGCTGAAACCGACGCCATCGGAACCGACGAGTTTCCGCAGATTGCGGCACGCAGCGCGGCCGCCGAGCCGGCGCTGGCTGAGCCCCCGCAACCTGGCGACGCGCCCGAGCCCGTCCAGACCACCCCCTTCGATGGCATCGACGTACCGATTGAGCCCTTCATCCCAGCGGGGCCGGGCGAAGCCCTGGAGCTGCTGGATCCGAATGGCAACGTGCGCCCGCTCGAAGAGATCGAGGCGGATGCCATCCGCTTTGCCGTCACCCATTACCGCGGACAGATGTCGGAGGTCGCGCGGCGTCTGCGTATCGGCCGCTCAACGCTTTACCGCAAGCTCGAATCGCTCGGTCTCTCCGGCGATTCGCCCGAATTGCACATGCCGGTGTTGTAAATGGGTTACACGCGGAGAAAAACGACGATGACGATTTCATGCGCGTTATAAGCAAGTGACAGCGCGCCAAAATCGACCGGAATTTGGGTTCAGGCTGATGCAGCCTGTGGCCTCGCCGCAGATCAGCGTCAGAACTGCATGGCGCGGTTGACTAGGGGTGGAGAATGTCTATGTACGGCGCGCGTTGCGACCGCATCCTGGCGGGTACCGCTCTTGCCCTCATGCTTGCCGCCCCGTTGGGCGCAATGGCGCAAGAGGCCAGAGTGGCCGCCGTACCGGTGACGGCGTCGCCGACCGAACAACCGCAAGCGCAAGCGCCCGCTAGCCGGGGGGCTCCGGTCACTGAGCCAGTGGCATCTTCCCCAGGCGATGCTTCCGCGCCCCCCGCGGGCAATGCCGAACCCGCAACCGAGCCGACGTCCAAGCCCGATGCGACGGCCTCGCTCGATCCCGCGGATCGCGCCATCGCGGAAAAAATTCGCGATCTCCTGGCCTCCGGATTGTCCTCGGGATCGGACCGCATTTTCACGAGCAAGCGAGAACGGCAGGGGGTCGAGGCGTTCTATCAGAAGCGGCAATTCGCGCCGCTCTGGCTCGACAAGGGCGTCGAGAATGCGCGGAAGGCTGCGGTCATTGCACGGCTGCGGAATGCCGATGCGGATGGGCTCGAGGTCGGCGATTACAAGGCTCCGAATTTTACCGGCGGGAATGATGCATTGGCCGAGGCGGAGCTCAAGCTCACCCAAAGCGTAGTCACCTATGCTCGTCATCTGCAGGCCGGGCGCTTCCCCTATCAGCGCGTGAGCCATAATATCGAGCTGCCGCAAACGCCGCCCGATCCCGAGCAGGTGCTGGCAAAAATAGCGGAGACCGCGGATCCCGGCGCAGCGTTGGACGAGCTTGCCCCGCCGCACGAGGCGTATCGCAAGCTTAAGGCGATGCTCGCGAGCATGCGCGGCAAGTCGGGCGGCGCCAAACCCGAGCTGCCGGAAGGGCGGGTGCTTACCGTCCGGGAGCTCAACGGCCCGAGCCATGACCGGCAGATTGAAACCATCATCGCAAACATGGAACGCTGGCGCTGGTATCCGCGCGATCTCGGCGAAGCGCACGTGGTCGTCAACGAGCCGGACTTCACGCTCGAGGTGATGCACAAAGGGGCTCAGGTCTGGACCACGCGGGTCGTGATCGGCAAGCCGAGCAAGGCGACGCCGCTCCTGAGCGAGACCATGAAATACATCACCGTCAATCCGACGTGGAACGTGCCGCCCTCGATCGTTTACGGCGAATATCTCCCGGCTCTCGCGCAGGACCCGACCGTGCTCGCGCGCATGGGGCTGCGTGTTCACTATGACCACGGCGGCGGGGTGAGTATCTCGCAGCCGCCAGGCGAAGGCAACGCGCTGGGACGCTTACGATTCAATTTCCCGAACCGCTTCCTCGTCTACCAGCACGACACGCCGGACAAGTATATGTTCGCCCACGATGCCCGCGCCTACAGTCACGGCTGCATGCGCGTGCAGGATCCGGCGAAATATGCGGAGGTTCTACTCAATATCGCGCGACCCGACGAGGAATGGACGGCGGCGAAGATCAAAGGGATGTTCGGCGGCGGCGAGCAGGACCTTCAGATCCAGCCGGTGCCGATCTGGGTCCACCTGACCTATCAGACCGCCTTCGTGAGCGACGACGGCAAGCTCCAAATCCGCCGCGACCTTTACAACCTCGACGGCCGTTTGCTGGCGGCGATCAAGAGCGAACGCGGCTTGATCGAGCCTCCCGAGCACAGGCAGGAGCAGGAGATTGCGTCCGGCTCCGGCCACCGCCGAACCGCGCGGTATTCACGCGGAGATGTTTTCCAATCGATGTTCGGCGCGCCGAGCTATTACGCCCGGCCCCGCCCGCCGCGCGGGATCTATTATCGCTGATTAAACGATTTGTTTGCGCTGCCAACAGGTGTGGCAACTTTTCGCCATAGTCCCCTGCCACCGTTTCGGTATCGGGGGGGAACGGGTGGCGCAAAACCTCGCGTTAACTCTTCCCTAGTTGATACTGCGTTAGCCGTCGTTCGCTGCGCCGTTGTGCCGGCGAACGAGGGAGCTTGCTGCCCGTGGTGCTTGCTGCGGGAGGCGGGGCACTGACGCACTTGACATGGGTGGGAACGTGACCGTCGAAGTCGCGCACGGGAGTTCATTGCGCTTGGCCCGATTGGGCTATTGCAGCAGCATCGCCGCTCTCCTCATCTTCTTCGGTTGCGAGAGCCTGCAGAGCGCCACCGCCGAAGGGGAGACCCGCACGCTCTCCCTGCATCACATGCACACCGACGAGAACCTCACGATTACCTACAAGGTGAACGGCCGCTACGACGAGGGCGCCCTCGCGAAGCTCAACAACCTCCTGCGCGATTGGCGCGAGGAGAAGGCCACGACAATGGATCCGCATCTGCTCGATCTGTTGTGGGAAGTGCACCGCGAGGTCGGCGCCAAGGAGCCGATCTGGATCGTCTGCGGATATCGGTCGCCGTCCACCAATGCGATGCTGCGCCGGCGTTCGAGCGGGGTCGCGAAGCTCAGCCAGCACATGAACGGCAAAGCGATCGATTTCTACATCCCCGGCGTGCCGCTCGATCAGGTGCGCGCCGCCGGCCTGCGCGCGCAGCGGGGCGGCGTGGGCTTTTACCCCACATCGGGTTCGCCCTTCGTGCACCTCGACACCGGCAATGTGCGCCATTGGCCGCGCATGCCCGAGGCACAACTCGCCGGCGTGCTCTCGAAAGGACCGCTCGGTAGCCAATTCGCATCCGATGCCAGGGGCACGGCAATCGCCCGCGGCGAGGTTCAGCGCCCGACCCAGAAGCCTGGTCTGCTGGCGAAGCTGTTCGGGGGCGGCAAGGACGCAGACGAAGAGGCCGATGCAGCCGCGGGGTCGGGCACTCCCGAGGTGGTGAAAGCGGTGGAAGCGGTGCGTATGGCAAGGGCGGAAGCAAAGCCTGAGAAGGCCGTCCCGACGCCGTCGGCGGGCTTAAAGACGGTACCGCTGCCACCCGCACGCCCACGCAATGCCGAGACGTATCAAGTGGCCTCGGCCGATGCGATTCCCGTCGCCGGCCCCAATCCGGACAGAAAGATCGCGACCGCCAGCTCGAGTGCTCCGTTCGGGTTCGAGCTCGCTTCGGCGGTCTTCAAGCCGGTGCGTCTGGCGCAGGCAACGAACATTCCAGGTCCTGCCAACGGCACGGCGAACGACGTCATCAACGAGCGCGGCTTCTGGCAGGGCCTGCCAAGCGCCGAGCCCGTCGAGGTGCCGCCCCCCGCCAATGCGCGCGTAACCGCCACTCCGGCGAATCCGCCGGCTCCAGCTCCCGCGAGTGCGCCGCCTAAACGCACCATTGCAGGCGCCAGTGCCGGCCCCGCGGCCACAGCAAAGCCCACCTCCTGGCCGCTGGCGGATCGCAAGTATCCCGATCCGTTCCCGAATGTCCTTTCCTATGCGGCACAGCCCAGCCCCATGGCCACGCGCACCTTGCCGACCGGGCCGGGCAAGTCACAGGCTGCGCATGGAGACACCACCGTCGTCGCCAAGCGCTCCGATGAGCGTGTCCCCGCCACGCCACCAAAGGCTGAAGAGCCAGTCACGTTGAATTCGCCCAAGAAGCCCAGCAGCGCCAGCGTCGTACGTGTGGGAGATCGCTTCAATGATCCCTGGACGCGCGCGGTGATCCTGACCCCGAGCACGCAGAATTTCCTGGAGACGACGCTGTTCGGGGCACCGGATTTCCGCAACCTCGGCCTTTATCTGCAGAAGCCCGACACCGCGGTTGCCATGACCTTTGCCGACGATCCCCATCCCGGCATGGCGACGGACAGATTCTCGGGCAACCCCGTCACTTTCGTTTCCACGGTGCCGTTCGGTCCGACACGTCCGCTTTCGCGCTGAGGCGCGGTGCCGTCGCCGTCCGTAGCGGCGACGCATGCGTGCCCACCTTCCGGATTCGCGAGTGCCGGAAGAGGGGCGAGGCATGCCTCGCCCCTACGGAAAGAATCAGACCATTCCGAGCGCGTGCATATAGGTCTCGAGAATCGCTTCGTACTCGCGCCGCTCATCGACATCCTGCCTGCGCAGCTGCACCACCGCACGCAAGGCCTTGGTATCGAAGCCGTTGGCCTTGGCCTCCGCATAGACATCGCGAACGTCGTCGGCGATCGCTTTTTTTTCTTCTTCCAGCCGCTCGATGCGTTCTACGAAGGCTTTCAAATGATCCTTCGCAAAGCGCGTCGCGGGCTGCTCTTCCTTTACGGCAGCGGCGGTAGACATCGAGGCCTCCTCTGTAACTTTTTGTAGGGCGGGTTAGCCCGCAAGTCGGCTAAGCCGATTTGCGGCGTAACCCGCCGCAGTTCGGCGGATTACGCTCGCTTACGCTCGCTAATCCGCCCTACGCATTCGAGCAGAGGAGGTTCTGTGCGCGGCGAGGTCAAGACAAGACGCGCATCATCCACGAAGTACACAGGCAGCCGATTTAGTGCTTGTGAGCGCTTTTCTCGAATGCCGCCTGCTGTTCCTTGGAGGCTTCCTTCTGGTACCTGGTCCTCCATTCCTCGTACGGCATCCCGTAGATGAGCTCGCGGCTTTCCTCCTTCGAAAGCGGCACGTGCCGCGCATCCGCCGCATCCTTCATCCAGTTCGACAGGCAATTGCGGCAAAAGCCGGCGAGGTTCATCAGATCGATGTTCTGCACATCGGTCCGCGCACGCAGATGCTCGACAAGACGCCGAAAGGCGGCGGCCTCGAGCTCGGTGCGAGTCTTGTCATCAGGCGCCATGGGCGCGTCCTTTCACTGAAGAATCATCCCGTCCTCCCAGAATAGTGACGCCGGAACGCACTTTCCAGCTGGGCCGGCACGGCCGCGGAGCTGCCAAGGTCCGCACGGGTGATCGACGGCGGCAAACCCGGGCATCCCGGAGGTCTTCGTGGACGAGACAACCCTTGCCCGCGCCCATGTCTGCGGTATCTCGATGACAACAATTCGTCGGAATTCTTCGAGAAATTAGGGGATCTGCTGGTCCCGGGGCCTGCCCTGATCATGTGAACGACTTCCGGGCCATGGTCGTTGACAGCTCATGGCGGTCACGCGATAGCAGATTGGCGCTCAGAGGGGCTGCGGGTTGGCGTGATGACACATCGGTTCCTGAGGATGACATTTGCGCGTTCGCTCGGGAGCGCTGCCTTGCTGGCAAGCGTTGCTGCAAGCGAGCCGGCCAGTGCCGATTTTCGGCTCTGCAACAACACCAGCAACCGGGTCGGGGTCTCCGTAGGCTACAAGGAAAACGAGGGCTGGACGACGGAAGGTTGGTGGAATCTCGGCGCGCGCAGCTGTGAAACGGTGCTGCGGGGCTCACTGGTCGCACGTTTTTACTATATCTATGCCGTTGACTACGATCGCGGCGGCGAATGGTCGGGCCAGGCGTTCATGTGCACCCGGGAGAAGGAGTTCACCATCCGCGGCACCGACGATTGCCTCGCGCGCGGCTATGACCGAACCGGTTTCTTCGAGGTCGATACCGGCGACCAGCCCTCGTGGACCGTCCAGCTCACCGAATCGGCCGACCAGGTGCCCATGCAAGCCCTCCAATCCCGTGTTCCCATGATGCAGACGCCGGCTTCGGGCACCAGGCCCGGGATGCCAGCGCCGAGTTCCCGAAGCCGCAACTGATGCGACGGCAACGCAGGACAAAGATCGTAGCCACCCTCGGACCTGCCTCCTCCGGCCAAAGCGTCATCGCGAACCTGTTCACGGCAGGCGCCGACGTCTTCCGCATCAACATGAGTCACACATCGCATGAGCGCATGCGCGAGCTCGTAGCGGCCATCCGTGCGGTCGAGAGCGACCATGGCCGGCCGATCGGAATCCTTGTCGATCTGCAAGGCCCCAAGCTGAGGGTCGGCAGCTTCGCGAACAATCCCGCCACCCTGGTCAGGGGCGAAACCTTCGTGTTCGATCGCGATGCCCGCCCCGGCGACAGCACGCGGGTCTACCTGCCGCATCCCGAAATCTTTCGCGCGATCGAACCCGGCCATACGCTTCTTCTTGACGACGGCAAGATTCGGCTTGTGGCCACCGAGATCGAGGGCGAGCGCGAGCGCATCGTGACGCGCGTCGAAGTCGGTGGAAAGCTCTCCGATCGCAAGGGCGTGAGTCTGCCCGATACGGTCATTCCCTTCTCGGCTCTGGTGGAGAAAGACCGTTCCGACCTGGAAGCGGCGCTCGACGCCGGGATCGACTGGGTTGCGCTCTCCTTCATCCAGCGGCCCGAAGACATCGCCGAAGCGAAGAAAATCACGCGCGGGCGCGCCGGGGTCATGGCGAAGATCGAAAAGCCGCAGGCGGTGCATCGCCTGAGCGAGATCATCGACGTTTCCGATTCGCTGATGGTCGCGCGCGGCGATCTCGGGGTGGAAATGCCGCTCGAGAAGGTTCCGGGCGTGCAGAAACAGATGACCCGCGCCTGCCGCCGGTCCGGAAAGCCGGTGGTGGTCGCGACCCAGATGCTGGAATCCATGATAGCGAGCCCGGTGCCGACACGGGCCGAGGTGTCGGACGTCTCCACCGCGATTTTCGAAGGTGCGGATGCGGTGATGCTCTCGGCGGAGTCCGCGGCTGGACAGTACCCGGTCGAAGCGGTCGCCACCATGAACCGTATCGCCGAGGAGGTCGAACGCGATCCGCTTTACCGCACCATCCTCGACGCCCAGCGCGCGGAACCGGAAGCGACCGGCTCCGATGCGATTGCCGGGGCCGCGCGGCAGATTGCCGAGACGCTGGAGCTCTCCGCCGTCATCTGCTGGACCAGCTCGGGGTCAACCGCTTTGCGGGTCGCTCGCGAACGTCCTCAATCACCCATCGTGGCGATCTCTCCCAAGCTGTCGACCTGCCGCCGGCTGGCATTGACGTGGGGCGTGCATTCCATCCTTGCCGAGGATGCGCGCGATCTCGATGACATGGTCAACCGCGCGTGCCGGCTGGGCTGCAAGGACGGATTTTCCAAGACGGGGCAGCGCGTCATCATCGTTGCCGGCGTTCCGCTCGGCACCCCGGGGGCAACGAACATGTTGCGCATCGCTTTCGTCGGATCGGAGGCCGCGAGGGAGTAAACAGATGACGGAGGACAGAGGACAGATACCGTCGTCCGTCTACTGTCGTCTGTCCTCTGATTAAAGGTCCCGCCCGTCCACCTTGTCAGCGAGTCGCTTCACCAGGTCCGGGATGCGCTCGAGGTGAGGGTGGATGGCAAGCGCACGGCGGAAGACATCGAGCGCATGCTTGTCGTCGCCGGTCTCCTGCAAGATGATGCCGAGGCCCGAGAGCGCCCCGAAATGGCGAGGTTCGCGTGCAAGCACTTCGCGGATATCGGAGAGCGCCTGGGCAAAATCCTTCTTGGCGTAGTAGACGGTCGCCCGCCGGTTCCAGGCCTCGACGTAATCCGGCTTGATCTCGATGATGGAATTGAGAAGTTTGAGCGCGAGATCGTAGTCCTCCGCATCGATTGCGCTCTTGACGCGGGCCATCAACAAGTTCGCGGTGTCGCTGGCTGAAGCGACCCAGATCGCCCAAATCCGGCCCTCGACAAATTTCGCGCTTTCCTCGTCGGGCGCCACCTTCAGCGCCTCGAACAGCCGGTCGAGGTTCTGCGCCCGGTCGCCGCGCTGGGCGCGCGGCAGGTTTTTGGGCGGCTCAACGGGCTTGAGCGGCTCGGGATCGACCGTCTGCGCGAACGCAGGCGGGAGCCAAGCCACAGCCGCGCATATCGCCAGGGCCGCTGTCAAAGAACGTCTCATAGCCCAAACTAACGCTCCGCCGT
>DASXIG010000720.1:0-3530 GCA_036498105.1 Xanthobacteraceae bacterium
TTTTTTCGCCGCGGTTACGAACAGATCGAGGAAGCGGTCGAACACCACTCTTTCCACGATCACGCGCTGCGCCGAGATGCATTGCTGTCCGCTTGCCTCGAAGGCGGCGCCTGCAATCCGCGTCGCCGCATCGGCGAGGTCAGCATCGGCACAGACGATGTTCGCGGCATTGGAGCCGAGCTCGCCGACGAATTTCTTGGCGCCGGCCGCACGCGCAAGCTCGTTGCCGGCAGCGGTGCTGCCGGTGACGGTGACGGCGGCGACCAGGGGATGACCGGCGAGCAGCTTTGCGGCCTCGCGCCCGCCCGGCACGACGTTGAACAGGCCGTCGGGAATGCCGGCCTTCTTCGCCGCTTCCGCGAGCAGCAGCGCCACTTCGGTGCCGGGCGGCGACGGCTTGACCACCACCGCGTTGCCCACCGCGATTGCAGGCGCCACCTTCTGAATGAGCAGATTGGCCGGCCCATTGAACGGCGTCACCGCGGCGACCACGCCATAGGGCACCCGCGTGGTGAACCCAAAGCGGCCGGCGCCGGTCGCGGTCACATCGAGCGGGAGCACTTCCCCGGAGAGATGCGGGAGCTGGGCAGCGCAGGCGCGGATGAACGCCCCGACGCGCTTCGCCTCGAACGTTGCGGCCCGCCGCGGCTTGCCGATGAAGCGGATGAGCGAGCGCACCAGCTCGGCTTCGATCTTGTCCATGGCATCGGCGGCCGCGAGCAGCCATTCGACGCGCCTGGCAACGGTGGCGTCGCGATGCTTGAGGAATGCCGCATGCGCGTGCTTCACCGCGGCATCGATCACCTTGGCGTCGGATTCGATGATGTGCGAGGCAATGCTCTCGTCGATCGGACAGATGAGAGCGGAGAATTCGGCGTCGAATTTCGTGGCGCCCCCGATCCACGGCATCAGCTGCGGTACGGTCATTGCTGCTTACTCCTTAACGTCAGCTCTGTAGGGTGGGCAACCGCGCGTGCTCCACATTGTCGGCGTGGGCATAATCGCTCGCGCGGTTGCCCACGCGGACCGATGTCGGCAAGCGATTTTGCCCACCCTACAGGTCATTTTGGACTTTCAGACATGCTGGCCTTCGCTCATGGGAATGTCGCGCAACGTGCTCGGGGCGAACAGCTCCTCGAGCTTCACCCGCCGATCGGTGAGCCCGTGCTCGTGCGTGTATTGCAGCAGCGCCTCGATCGAGGGCCGGTTGGGCTCGATCCCGTAGGGATACCAGTCCTCACCTATGATCGCCTTTTCTTCCTCGAGCAGCGGCTGCAGCCAGGCTGAGCACACCTTTGGCGAGCCCATGTCGGCAAGCAGCTGATAGGCATATTCCTTGGCGCGGCAGAGCGCCTTGTACATGCTCAGCGCGACCCAGGGATTCTGCTCGTGCACATCGCGCCGGACCACGACCGTATGCATGATGGGATAGATCCTGGTGCGCCGGTAATAGTCCTTCTCCAGCTCGGCATAGTTGGGGAACAGCCGCTTCACCTTGGGTGAGCGGCGCCGGAACGCCAGTGGATTGTTGGCGGTCATCATGAAGTCGATCTCGCCGCGCTCGAGAAGATCTCCGAGCTCCACTCCGGCCGGCGCCTGCGTGAGCCGGATGTCGGACGGCAGCTTCCGCCCGAGGCGGTCGGCGCGGCCCTGCACCCATTCGATGTCGCTCGGCTTCACGCCGTATTCGTGCTGCAGGAGGCCGCGCATGTAGACCGCAGCGGTCATGGTGTACTCGGGCACCCCGCCGCGCCTGCCCCTGAGGTCGGTCGGGCTTTTGATGCCCTTTTCGGTGTTGATGAAGAAATAGCCGTGACGGAACACGCGCGAGGGGAAGACTGGGATGGCGACGAAGGGTGCATCCCCGGTGCTCACAAGGCTCGCATGATTGGACAGCGACATTTCGGAAACTTCGAATTCCTTGAACTGCAGCATGCGCCAGAAGATGTCGGGCGGTGACGAGGCGATGTAGTTGAGGTCGATGCCCTCGGGCGCGATCGTCCCATCGCGCAACGCGAGCGTGCGGTCGTAGGGCCCGCACGCAAAAGTCAGACGCAACTTGCTCATTCGAACGCTGGTCCTCTCTGAGAAGAGCTACGCTGTTGCGCGGCGCAAATGGCGTGTCAAGCTCGGCGGTATGAGCAACACCGGAAGAAAGTTAATTTTCCGGGCCATTACGCAAAATTGCGCCCAAACACGCGGGGGGGCACTCCCGCGCGCATCATTCTAAGCGGTACTCGAATGGGTTCAGTACATCGGCGCCGAGATCAGCCACGTCAGCAACGTTACGAGTCACAAGTATCATTCGATAGACCTTTGCCGTTGCTGCAAGCAGAGCATCGACGGTCGACGCCGCTCGCTTGGCGCTCATATGGCCCCATTCGTCGGCCACTCCCTGATCCACCGGCAAGACATGATCGGCAAACGATTCGAGAAGCGTCTCCAGCCATCGTTCCAGCACGCGAGCGCGGGAGGGCTCTTTTGAGCGTGCGCGCTCCACGCCTTTGCGGATTTCGCCCAGGACCAGCACGCTGAGATAGATATTTGCATCATCGATCGAGTCGTACCATGCGGCCACCGCCGCATCGCACTTTGCGCCCTTGCGAACCTCCGAGATGATGTTCGTATCGATCAAATAGTTCAAAGTGGGATCCGTCGGCCGGAGTCTCGCTTGCGAGCCAGGTCGATCCCTTCCAGGGGTGCCGCCGCCAGCAAGGCCTTCAAGCCTTTCGCCTTCGTCGCACCGAAGCGTTCCCGCAACACGGCGCGAGCTTCTGCTTCGCGTGCGGGGTCGGCAAGCGCCTGGGCCACTCCACGGACCAGGGCCACATCGGCCTTGCGGACATGCAGCTCGAGGCGAACCATGCCGCGGCGCTTCAGGCGGCGACGATAGACGGCCAGCGGGCTTGCGCGAGGGGTTGACATGACGATCTGCATCCTGTCTTTCCGGAACCATATCCGGAAATAATCCCATCGCGCAAGTGGACGAGCCTTTGTTGCTGGGCACGTGCCGCCCGGCGTGCAGGTAGTGAAGGTGAGGTCGGCGAGCTACGCGCTCAGATCCGGCGAAAGCGGGGGCTTGCCGCGGATCATGTCGGAGGCCTTCTCCGCCATCATCAGCACGCAGGCATTGATGTGGGCAGAGACGAGGTCGGGCATGGCGGATGCATCGACCACGCGCAGACGCTCGACCCCGCGCACGCGCAGCTCCGGATCGGTCACCGCATCGGGCGTGATCCCCATGGCGCAGGTGCCGCAGGGGTGATGCGCGGTAATCGCGGTCTGCCGGATGAAGGCATCGATCTCGGCATCGGTCTTCACTTGCGGTCCCGGGGAGACTTCCTCGCCGCGATGGGGGCTCAGAGGTTGCTGATAAGCGACCACACGGGCGCGCTTGAAGCCTTCGCGCAGGCGCGGGAGATCGTCGGGGGCAGAGAAGAAGTTATAGACGATGCGCGGCGGGGCGTGGGGATCGTTCGAGCGCAGCAGGATCTCCCCGCGGCTGTCGGGATGAAGGAGCGTCGGGCGAA
>DASXIG010000721.1:0-1766 GCA_036498105.1 Xanthobacteraceae bacterium
ACGCGCGAGAAATTCTCGCTCGGAGGCCTCCAGTGCGCGCCATCCACACTGCCTGAATGCTGGAGTTCCAGCACTCTTGTTCCCCTCATGCGCCGCCATGAATCTCACTCCTATGCGTACCAGTATGCGCGACAAGCACCCTTCTTGCCTCAATTATGGTTAATGGCGGCTTAAAGGACCACAGCGCGAGCCCGGGGCCAGGTAAACTTGGATCCGAGCTTGGCGCTTGCGGTCGCGGCGAGACTGCTGCCGCAGCTGCGAGCAGGACAACATCCTTGAAGCCCCAGGGCGGCTCAGGTGAGCGTGAAATGCAGCTCGCCCAACTTCTCGATCGAGGTGACGATGCGATCGCCGGGCTTGAGCCACACCTGCTTGTCCTTCGGGTAGCCGGCAATGACGCCCTCGGGGGTGCCGCTGAAGATGATGTCGCCGGGCCGCAGCGTCATGTACTCGGAGATGTAGCTCACGAGCTGCCTGCAGTTGAACACCATGTCGGAAGTGTTCGAGGATTGCCGTACTTCGCCGTTCACACGGCCCTCGATCTTCAGGTTGTCGCCATCAACCTGGTCCGCGGTGACGAGCCAGGGTCCGATCACCCCCGACCCGTCCAGGGTCTTGCCCAGCATCCACTGGCTCGATCGCGACTGCAGGTCGCGCGCGGTGAAGTCGTTGCCGTTGCAGTAGCCGAAGATATAATTTCCGGCATCGGCCTCGCTCACATTGCGCGCGGTGCGCCCGATCACGATCACCAGCTCGGATTCGTAGTCGAACTTCTCCGCCTTCTCCTTCGACACGGCGATGGAGCCGCCGCAACAGTTGAGAGCGGAATTATACTTGTTGAACAGGATCGGCATCTTCGGGATCGGGTTGCCCGTTTCCGCGGCATGGCGGCGGTAGTTCAAGCCAATGCAGACGATCTTCTCGGGATCGGTGACGCAAGGACCAAACTGGGCCTTGTCCTCGGCGATGAAATAGCGGTCAGCCGAAGCGTTCGCCCGCGCCTTCCCGATCAACCGATGAAGCCCGGCAACGTCCCCATGGCCTCTGAACACGTCCGAGATCGACGTGGGCACGCGTTCCGCAAAGTCCTTTTCCGCCGCCGCCACATCGAGGATGCCGCGGTCGGTGCGGATTCCCAGGCTCATGCCTTCGGGCCGGCGCAGGGTTGCGAAGGTCAGGCCCTTGGGCAGCTCCCTCGGCTCACCGGCGCTCGGCGCGTTTTGCGCCGCCGCGCCGGTGCCGGTGGCCGTCACCCTGGCCGTTACGGCTGCTCCGGCAAGCCCCGCGGTTTTCAACAAGCTCCTGCGATCATGCTTCATTTCCATCCTCCCTTGCGGGTTTATCTTGCAGGTTTATCAGGTCTCGGCCGCCCCTACTCTGCGGCAATGTGAATCTCCTGGGCGACCAGGTCCGTGCGACCGGCACGGAACAGCCTCTGCTGCGCAATAAGATAAAAGTCTACGACCATTGCCACGGCGCCGCAAAGCCTGCTGTGCGCCGCGATCACCCGTGCTGCGGAGGCGGGGTTGGAAAAGCTTTAGCTACCGTGGCTCGACGGTTTTATCGGCGGCGAGATGGATCGCCGCGCGAATGCGGACATAAGTCGCGCAGCGGCATAGATTGGTCATCTCGCGGTCGATGTCCGCATCCGTCGGGTGAGGATGGCGGCGCAGCAGATCCGCTGCCGCCATGATCATGCCCGACTGACAATAGCCGCACTGCGGCACGTCGAGCGCGATCCACGCCTTCTGCACGGGATGCTCGGC
>DASXIG010000722.1:0-5027 GCA_036498105.1 Xanthobacteraceae bacterium
GGGAAACGGTGGCCGCCTTCAAGCACGGATATGAGCTGCCGGAATTCCAGGCTCAATTGAAGCAATATCCACCCGGTACCGTCGTTTCGGCCAGTTTCTTTCAGAGGGTTGCCGTACCTGGCATGTGCCTCGGAGAGGGGATGATTGCCGCACAGTGATCAGGGCCGGGTACCGAATCGGAAGCAGTCATAAAGGGGCAGGTGCGCTGCCGTGGGGTATGGACCTGCACAGACCAGACCATCGCCGATCATGTAGGCTTGGCAGGTATGTTAAATTGAAAGACCGCACCGTGTGATGCGTGCCCGGTCGCCCAGAGGCGTCCTCCATGGGCTTCGATGATCGAGCGACAGATCAAAAGTCCCATCCCCATCCCATTTGGCTTTGTCGTATAGAATGGTTCGAACAAACGCTCCAACTTCTCCGAGCTTAGGCCAGGGCCAGAGTCCTGCACCCGGACACGCGCACCGCCCTCGGTGTCCTCGGTACTGATGAGCAACTCGCTCTGCTCGTCGGCACCGTCGCTCATTGCCTGAATGCCGTTGACAATCAGGTTGAGCATTACTTGTTGCAGTTGCACTCGATCGCCTTGAATGCGTGGCAAGCGAGGCGCGAGTTGAGTGCGCACCGTGACGCCGGTCTTGACGGCTTCGCTGTGGGTCAGCACGATCACGTCCAGGATCGCCTCGTTGAGATCCAAAACCTCCTTCCGGGGCGGCGCCTTGCTCACGAGGGCCCCAATACGGTTGCCGACCTCGCCTGCTCGATCGGTGGCTGTCACAACTCGGGCGAGCGCTTCTCTAACCTCCGCCAGATCGGGTGGAGTTTTGTCCAACCACCGCAGCGCAGCACTGGCATCTGTGCGTACCGCAGTCATGGGCTGCTTTAATTCATGAGCAATCGAGGCAGTAAGCTGCCCCATAGTTGTGACGCGGTTTGCGTGCGCCAATTCCATCTGCACCTGCCGAAGTTGGCGCTCGCGACGGATAATCTCCAAGGCAATCGCGGCCTCGGCGGCGAAGTCCGTAACCAGCTCGATCTCTTTCTCCGTAAACGGCTCTATGCGTCCCCGCCCAATATTAAGCGACCCGATTGGTTCGTCATTTCTGAGCATCGGGACGAAAAGGGACGTTCGAATACCTCCTTCGACCAAAGCCACTAGGCCACCATCTCCCGCACGATAGGCGTCATGTGCGGCTAAGTCGGGGATGTGAACCGACGACTTGCTTGCGATAAGGCGACCTATGAAGCTTCCGTGCTCCAGAAGCATCGGCAGTGCCACGGCGGGGCTCACCTTATGCGCAACGAGACGAAGGCCTGCTTTCTCGACGATCCGGAAGCCGCCTACATCAGCTCGGCAGAGCCGTCTGGCGCTGTCGAGGATGCTTTCGAAGATAGGCTGCAAGTCGTGCGGCGAGCTGGCGATAGCGCGCAACACTTCCGAAATTGCCGCCTGCTGCTCGATAAGTTCCGTTACCTGCTCTTCCAGTTCTGAGCGGAAAACAACGGGCGGCGACGCGGCGCTACCCCCTCGGCGGGTGTCCTCGTTGTTCATGCGGTGTCGTCCCGTCAGCTTCGATTGTGACGACAACCATTATAACGGCTTCCTGTGATCCGGGATGGCTCCAATGGGCTCCCGAGGCCGAAGCATGTGACCGCAATGTCCGAGGTCTGTTTGGGGTACGGCAGCCATAGGGCGATGGCTATGCGGTTAGAGCACGGACGACCGGGATCACCCTGCGCTCTCGGGTTCGTTTTGCGCGGGGCGGTGTGCACAAGGGGGCGCCCCCATTGCGGCTTCCATCATGCAGAACGTAGGGGCGACGCATGCGTCGCCCTCTCTCGGCAGCAGTGGTCGCCGAAGGAGGGCGAGGCATGCCTCGCCCCTACGGAAGCCTGCGGTCCGGGATAAGCGGATCGTGTCGTGCTCCGGGGCAGCGCGGCTCCGGGGAGTAGACGCGCGGCGTTAACAATGGCGATACAATGCCGGCGGGCGCGCGCCTGTAAATCCCTGCGAGTGGGGGCGAGCAAAAAGTGGGAAACTCTGCAAAAAGGCCCGTAAAACCGGGGCTTCAGCCAAAAAAACAAGAGCTGGAACAGGTGCCAGAACAGGCTGGATCAGGCGGCGGAACAGGAGGGAACAGGCATCACGGAGATTGCGGTCATCCCCATAAAGCAAGCCAGTCCTCTGATATTCGCTGCTTTCGCCTCGTCGATGAATCGCAGGTGAGAGCCTCGGCATCGCTCTCGACGCGCGTCTCCAACAAGATGGTCGTGTTTTTGGGTGCGCCGCGGGGACGCCCGGCGGGGTTGCCGCTTTGAGGGATTGAAAGGGGCATTTTCACTCCATGGTTTGGGGGGAACGAAAAGCCCGCGCTGCGGGGCAGCGCGGGCAACAAAAAACCCGGCGCGGTTACCCGGCCGGGTCGGCACATTTACGGACGATAGTCTTTTATGCCTGAGTCACGAAACACAAGTCAAGGCCCATCGATTGGCCCAGGCCCATCGATTGCATAGGCCCCAGCGATTGCCCTGGAACGTGACCACAGGGTGGGAACCAATTTGCGCAAAAAGGACATGTGCAAACAAAGACATAGGGTTCGATGGAAGGCATCCGGCGCCGGAGTAAATGGAGGAACGGTAACTTGAGACCAAGGCGCAGAAAGCCTAAGACGTGGTCCACAGGTTTTGGAAGTGAGTAGAAGTGCAACGGCATGGCTGATCAGAGGATTTTCGAGCATTCGCGCCAGCTTTTTCTCAGCGCTCGCGAAGCTTTGCGGCCGATCCTGCCCAAACGCCTGCTGCGCGAGGTTGCGATTGTTCCGGTGGTGCGGCTCTCCGGCGTGATCGGCTTGTCGACCCCGCTCAAGCCCGGGCTGACGCTTGCCAGTGCGGCCCGCCCCCTCGAACGCGCTTTCGAGATGCGCAACGCGCGCGCGATTGCGCTCCTGATCAATTCGCCGGGCGGCTCCCCCGTGCAGTCGCATCTGATCTATCGCCGGATTCGGCAGCTTGCCGCCGAGCACGGCCGTCACGTCATAGCCTTTGCGGAAGACGTGGCTGCCTCCGGCGGCTACATGATCGCCTGTGCCGCCGACGAGATCATATGCGATCCATCCTCGATCGTGGGCTCCATCGGCGTGGTCGGCGGCTCTTTCGGATTCGCCAGGCTCATGGAGAAGCTCGGGATCGAGCGAAGGCTCTACACTTCCGGGGAGCACAAAGCGATGCTCGACCCGTTCCTGCCGGAAAATCCCGAGGACGTAGAACGGCTGAAATCCGTGCAGCGCGACATCCACGAGGATTTCATCGCACTGGTCAAGCAGAGCCGCGGGGCGCGTCTCAATGGCGCGGGCGAGACCTTGTTCTCCGGCGAGTACTGGACCGGCAGCAAGGCGGTTGCACTCGGCTTGGCAGACGGAATAGGTGACATGCGCTCGGTCCTGCGTCAGCGATTCGGAGCGGATGTCGCAACCCCCCTGATATCGCCCCCGCGCAGCTGGCTCGGCCGCCCCCAGTCCGGGGTGACGGTGCTGCAGCAGCTGTCGGAGGGCGGCGGATTGGCGTACGGTCTCATCTCCGCCCTTGAGGAACGTGCGCTATGGTCGCGTTACGGATTGTGATCGGGTTCGGCAGTTTACAGGAGGCGCCGGCATGCCAGCATTTCTCATCTCGCCCATTGCAAAGATCGCAGCCGGGGTGCTTGGGGCGGGCGTGGTTATCCACTGGGCGGCAAGGGAGATCCGCCGCATCAACGCCGAGCTGGAGCGGATAAGGGCGACGCCGGATTCGATCGACCGGCGCGCCTTGCCGACGCTGCGCCGCGACCCGCGAACCGGAGAATGGCGCGTGATGTGATCGGGGCGCTTACTCCCCTTTGATTCCCTTCTTCCGTATCACATTGCCCCAGCGCGTGATTTCACTCTCCAGGTAATTGGCGAATTCCGCCGGGCTCGTTGGCGACGGAGTGACCCCGGCAACTTGGAGCCTGCTGCGGATCTCCGGATCCGCGAGCGCGGTATTGAGCGCCCTGTTGAGCTTAGCGATCTCGGAAGCCGGTGTGAGCGCAGGAGCGAGAATGCCGGCCCACTGGTTGGCGACGGCGTCGGAAAAGCCTTGCTCGATCAGCGTGGGCACGTCAGGGAAGGTTTCGGAGCGCGCCTGCGATGCCGCTGCCAAAGCTTTCAGCTTGCCGGCCTGGACCTGAGCAATGACCGTCGGCACGTCGGCAAAGAACCCGTCGAGCCGGCCGCCAAGGATATCTATTATTCCTTGCGAGGCGCCGCGATAGGGAACGGTCTGAAATCTCACGCCCGCTGCGTCCTCATAAAGGACAAGCGCGAGATGGGAAATCGCGCCGAGACCGGTAACGCCAATGCTGATCGCCCCGGGCTTCTGCCTTGCGAGGTCTGCAAGCTCGCGCGCCGAAGTCACCGGCATGGATGCGCTCACCACCAGCATCGTCGAGTTGCGTACGGCAAGTCCGACCGGCGCGAAATCCTTGCTCGGGTCATAAGGCAGGTTGCGGCGCAAGCCCGGATTGATCGCCACCGCGCCCACGGTGGTGAACAGAAGCGTGGTTCCGTCGGGCTCCGATCGCGCAACAAGTTCGGCCGCGATCGCACCGTTGGCGCCGGGCTTGTTTTCGACCACGACGCTATGACCCAGTGCCGCCGATTGGCGCTCCGCCAGGAGGCGCGCAACGAAATCGGTGCTGCCTCCCGGGACAAACCCCACAACGAGCCTGATCGGCAGGTTAGGATGGTCCTGGCCGCAAGCTAAACGCGGCAGCGCCAGCATTGCGACGGCGCACAGGAGCAAGCGGGAAAGAAAGAGCATTTTAGAGAATAGCAAGGGCTCGCAGCGTCGTCATCGCAGCGCCTGCGTGGCCCGCGTCCTTGACCCCCCGGATTGCGCTCATTAGGTGTACGCGCCGATGCGCACGATCTCACGCGTTGGCGACATATGAGCCGCGATCTTCCCGCCCACATGCGTCCCGAGCGCTCATTCCAGGGCTTGATTCTGGAGTT
>DASXIG010000723.1:0-7171 GCA_036498105.1 Xanthobacteraceae bacterium
AAGGCCGAAACGGTGGCGCTGATGGGCCAGAACAACATCGGCGCCGTATCGGTGCCGGCGCTCAAGACCGCGCTGCCGCGCAGCGCCGACTTCAGCTTTATCGCGGACGGTCGCGACAAATGGGGTCTCGGATTCCTGATCACGACAGATCAGGTGCCCGGCAAGCGCTCGTCCGGCAGCCTGAGCTGGGGCGGCATCAACAACACGTATTTCTGGATTGATCCGAGCCGCGGCGTTGCGGGCGTTATCCTGATGCAGTACCTGCCGTTCGCCGATGGCAAGGCTCTGGCTGCCTACGATGCGTTCGAGCGCGGCGCCTATCAGCTCGTGAGCGCGGAGCGCTAGGCGCGCACCTCCGTCGTGCGCACTCGGTTCAGGGCCGGCTTGGCCTCATGGCTGAAGGACTGGGCTGAAGGAATTGCCGCGCGCGCTGCGGGCCCACCGCTCATTCAGGTTCGAGTAACAGAGAGGCTCCGGCACTTGCGTTGAGTGCCGCATGCGGATGTCGGCTAAGCCCAACTGCAGGAACCGGCGTGGTCCCGAACCAGACCTAACTAGGCAAAGAAAGGGTGTGGAGGTCCGCGAGTCCCCCTTTGCTCTACATGAGCCAAGGCTGTTCGTAGGTCTGCGTCGGACAATCTTAGTCCGAACTCATCTGCCAATACGCTGCGATACTCCGCCTCGGTTTTGAGAGTTCGGCGCTCGACCTGCCCCGACGCATGCCGCACGTTAAACCGATTATTGAATAGCGTAAGCCTGGTTTTGTTTGGCCCCGGACGTGCTGCAATCATATTATTCAGATATGGGCTTTGCGGATGGCTCGCGGTGAACCAATTTGATATTTCGTATTCGGCATCAACGCGCGGAAGGGACACGACGCGGTATATGTGCTCCCACCTATCTCCGAGCTTGGATTGCAGCGTAAGCTCGTCACTCATCCTGATGAAACGCATGACTTCGTGGGGTGTATCCTGCTCCACAAGTGGCGAGAGTTGAAGCGCTGCGGTCGGGGCCAGATTGCCAAAGCCTACGTCCGCAAGAAACGGACCCTCTGGAAGGTCGACTCGCAGTACTATGTGTAGCATCGGGCGAGGCGCATCAATCTCCAATCCGCGAACAACACGGGCCTGCAGGCTTGTCACGTTGTAGCCGAGTGATCGCAATCCGCCTCGAAATAAAAGGTTCTGCTCAAAGCAATAGCCGCCGCGCTGTCCTGCGATCATCTTGCCCTGGAGCGACGCCAGATCCAATTTTGGCGGCCGATCCAGAAGCACATCGACGCTTTCATACGCAATCGCTCTAGAGTGCGCAGCGATCAGTCCCTGGAGAGTCTGAAGGGTTGGAGCACAGGGACCGTCGTAGCCAATGCGGGTCAGCCACGCATTTTGATCGAATACTTCGCCGCACATTGAAAACGTGTTGTTGCCTGTGTTCATCCTCACGCCAGATTTTACGGATATGGCATCATGATCCGCACCCTGACATCCGCCAAGCCATCCACGGCTTCAACTTGGGAACGTGCGCCGAACAACGTCGCGCTGTGGAAGAGCGCGGAAGGAATGCCGCGCGGCCGGTCAATATGCGCGGTCGCCGGCCACGACGACACGCCGCAAGAGACGCCTTTCTCTGTCGCTGAAATCCGTCCGCGCGTGCAAGGCGCAGCGGTTGTCCCACAGGACAAGGTCGCCCACGCGCCAATGATGGGCATAGATGAACTGCTCCTGCTCGATATGCGCGAACAGCTCGTCGAGCAGCGCGCCGCTTTCGTCCTCGTCCATCCCCTCGATGGTGCGGGTCATCAGCCGGTTGACGTATAGCGCCTTGCGCTGAGTATCGGGATGGGTGCGCACGATCGGCTGCACGTAGTGCGGATGGGCGGAGAGATCGATCCGCGCGGCGTTGCGCTCCCGCGTGGTGGAATCATAGAGATAGGCGTTCAGCGCCTTCCGCCCGTCAACTCGTCCCCGCAGCGCTTCCGGCAGTGTCTCGTAGGCGCGATACATGTTGAGGAACAGCGTGTCGCCGCCGCGGGACGGAATCTCGATGGCGTAGAGGAACGTGCCCTTGGCAGGCTTTTCGAGGTAACACTGGTCGGAATGGAAATGCATCTCGCCATCGGGCAGGGAACCGATCAGCTTGCCATTCTCCCTGATGTTTGAAACCAGCATGGTCAGCTCGGGATGTTTAATGAATGATTTTTCGTTGCGCGCCTCCGGCGGCCGAGTGCGCTGCTGCAACGCCCCGAAATGCCGCGCGAAGCGAATCTGGTCTTCCTCCGAGAGCGACTGGTCTCGGAACACAAGGACGAGGTGCTCGTGCCAGCTCGAGATGATGTCTGCGATGGTTCGGGGTGACAGGTCCTGGCGCAGGTCGAGGCCGGTCACCTCCGCTCCCAGCGCCGTCGATAACGGCTTCACCGTGAATGACCTGGTTTCCAGCATGGCGTTTTCCGCGTCCCTGTTCCGAGCAAGCATCCTACAGCACTACAGCGGTTCAATTCGAGCGGAATCCGCTGTAGCTCACATCTGAAACTGTAGTTTGGCAAGCCGCGCGTAAAGCCCGCCCGCGGCAACAAGAGCTTGGTGGGTTCCCTCCTCGACGATGCGGCCTGCCTCGAGCACGATGATGCGGTCGCACGAGAGCACGGTGGCGAGCCGATGCGCAATTACCAGCGTGGTGCGATGCTCCATCAGGTGCTCGAGCGCAGCCTTCACCAGCATCTCGCTTTCCGCATCCAGCGAGGACGTAGCCTCGTCGAGCAGGAGGAGCGGCGCGTCGCGCAGGATGGCGCGCGCAATGGCAAGGCGCTGCCGCTGCCCACCCGAGAGGGTGATGCCGCGCTCGCCGATCGCCGTCTCGAAGCCCTGCGGCAGCCGGTCGATGAATTCGCGGGCCAGCGCGAGCTCGGCCGCGCGCTCGACCTCGGCACCGCTCGCCTCGGGCCGGCCGAACCGGATGTTTTCCCGAACCGAGGCCGCGAAGATAACGGGATCCTGCGGTACCAGCGCGATGTGCCGGCGCAACGCAACGGGGTCGACGTCGCGAACGGGCGCGCCGTCGAAGCTGATCACGCCGGCGAGCGGATCGTAAAAGCGCAGGATGAGATGGAAGATGGTGCTCTTGCCCGCGCCCGAAGGCCCGACGATGGCGACCTTTTCCCCCCGGTCCACTGCGAACGAGATGCCGTCCAGCACCACACTCGCCGGTCTCGCGGGATAGGCAAACCGGACGTCTGAGAACGACACTCTTCCGCGCGCCGGCTGCGGCAGCGCCACCGGCCGCGGGGGTGCAACGATTGCGGGCCGCGCCGCCAGGATCTCGAACAGCCTTTCCGCCGCGCCCGCCGCCTGCGAGACTTCGCCCCACATCTCCGAGAGCTGCCCCAGGCCGGTGGCCGCCAGCACGGCATAGAGCACGAACTGCGACAACCGCCCCGCGGTGATCCGCTCGGCGACCACATCCTGCGCGCCCACCCACAACACCACGACCACGCTGGCGGAGACGAGGAAGATGGCGATGGCGGTGAGAATGGCTCGAGCGCGGATGGACCCGCGCGCGGCGGCATATGCGCGCTCGACCGCCGCGGCGAAACGGCTGCGCGCCAGGCTCTCGTTGGTGAAGGCTTGCAGCACGCGCGTCGCCCCGATCAGTTCCGCTGCATAGGCGGAGGCATCGGCAAGCGTGTCCTGCGCGGCGCGCGAACGCCGCCGCACCGCGCGGCCGAAGCCGTAGAGCGGCAGCACGATCACCGGAATGGCCGCAAGCACGAACAGGGAGAGGCGCGGGCTGGTCACGACCATCATGACAGAAGCGCCGCCGAACAGGACGAGGTTGCGCAGCGCAACTGAAACCGCGCTGCCGACCGCGGCCTTGATCTGGGTCGTGTCGGCAGTGAGCCGCGAGATCAATTCCCCGCTTTTGGCCACATCGAAATATGCCGGCGACAGCGAGACCAGATGACCGAACACATCCTCACGCAGATCCGCAACGATCCGTTCGCCGAGCCTGGTGACGAAGAAGAACCGCGCCGCACTGGCCGCGGCCAGCACCGCCGCGATCGCGATCATGACAGCGAAATAGCTGTCGATCAGGTTTGCGCTTTGGCGCGAGAAGCCGAAATCGATCATGCGCCGGATCGCGATCGGCAACACCAGCGTCGTGACCGCCGCCGTGAGCAGCGCCAGCAAAGCCGCGCTCACCTGCCAGGGATAGCGGCGCAGGTAGGGCAGCAATAATCGCAGCGGCCGCAGCCGGCCCGCTCGCGCCGGCGCCGGCCCAGCGGCGGCAGGAGCAATCCGCTCTGCTTCTATTTTCTTTTCCGGGGGGTACCGCTCGACGATACTCATGTGGATTGGCCCTATAGGCCCTCGCCGATCTGGTAGCAATTCAGGGCGACGCACGACATTTCTCCGCAGGGGCGACGCAATTGCGTCGCCTCGATCCGCAGCGTCGGACGTTGAAAGAGGGCGAGGCGGTGCCTCGCCCCTACGGATCGAACCTCGTTGCAAGGGCGGACAAACCCGTCCCTAACGGCACCCCTGGGACGCCTTGTTTCAGACTGCCCCGTCGGTTATAGACCGGCCAGTTTTCGGTTATTCCAATTGGGCGCGATCCGTATGAAACCAGGCATCCATCCCGAGTATCACTCGATCAAGGTCATCATGACCGACGGGACCGAGTTCACGACGCGCACCACGTGGGGCAAGGAAGGCGATACGCTGCATCTCGACATCGATCCGAAGTCGCATCCGGCTTGGACCGGCGTGCAGCAGCAGCTTGTGGACCGCGGCGGCCGGGTCTCGCGCTTCCAGAAGAAGTTCGCCGGCATTGGAATGAAGAAATAATCAGCGCTGCTCGAACGCTGCCTTCAGCAGCCCCAGCTGGCGCTCGACCGGGTTGGCGCGCTCGATCGGTGCAGGAGCAGCATGGATGGTGGCGTCAAGCCGGCATATCGAGGTTTGCAGAGTCTTCGAGCGCCCGATCAGAGCCTGAAGCCGTTCCGGCACGAGCCTGATATTGTGCTCGTTGCCGTGCTCGCCGGATGACAGCTTGACCTTGGCTTTTTCCTTGTTCGCTTGTGCGAGCGACATCTCGCCTTCCTTGACGGCGCGGTGGAGCAGCAGCCACGAGGCAAGCTGCATGAGCCGGGTGGTCAGGCGCATGCTTTCCGTTGCATACGCCAGCGCCGCGCTGCGTACGAGCTTTTTGGATTCCTGGCGTCCGGGTCCGTCGAGGTAGGCCGCGGTCTCTTCCACCAGGCCCATGCCTTCCCGGAATAGGTCCGCGAAGACGTGTGAGCTCGCCAGCCTCTCGCCAAAAGAAACAGCAGTATTGATCGACTTCTCCGCCATCGCCACGCCTCACGCTACATCACATTCGTGTTGTTGCGGCCCCCCTCGGGGTCGAACCCGATACATTACGCCGTCGTAATGTTCTGTCCAGCACCCCGGAAGCACAGCTTTGAGACATAGTTGCCGAGGCGCGCGTCGGCTGGCCGACAGTGAATCTCGGGTGTCATTGCCGGGCTTGACCTGGCTTGACCCGGCAATCCATCCTTTTCGCAAGAAGATGGATGCGCGGGTCAAGCCCGCGCATGACGGCGGAGCCAAACCGGGTGCGCGCGTGTAAAAAAAGAGCCGCCGTTGCCGGCGGCTCTAAGTTTTAACAGGGAGGCGTCAAACAGAGTGACAGGAGCCACTCAACGTCCAGAAGATGGACACGCACAGTAATGGTCGAGAAAGCTTAACAAGAGCTTAAAACTTTAATTAATTTTTCCCGAACGCCCTTGCGAGCCGCCCCAGGCGCGTCATTGCCGGGCTTGACCCGGCAATCGATCCGCTCGGCCAAGACACTGCCGACGAAGATGGATGCGCGGGTCAAGCCCGCGCATGACGGCAGGGCCTACTTCTTGAAAAATTGGTCCGCCACATTGCGCGAGCTCTGCTTCTTCGCGATGTCGGCCTCCAGCCGCCCGATCTCCTCCTTCAACAGTGCGATGCGTTCCTGCAGCTCCCTGACCGAAAGCAGCGTCAGATCCTGCCCGATCTCGTGCACGATCTTTTTCTTGGGGCGGTCCTCTTCATCCATGGCCGGCATGTCACCCTCCCATATCGGACTACCGTTTTGCGAGAGCCCCGCGCTCTTTAGCTCATTCTCTTTTTTTCATCCTCTTTATGTTCAGCCCTGCGCGCGCGGGCGCAGCCGCTGGATCTGCAACTGCGCCAGGAACGGCACCAGCGGGTGCGCTCCCATGTTGACGATCGAGGGAAGGTCGAGCTTGATCAGCGCCTCGCGCTGCTCGGGCGGCAGCTGGAACTTGTCGGCGAATGCCGCGGCGTCCGCCATGTACTGCGCGCGGGCCTCGGCGTCGTGGGCGAGCCCGTGCAGCGCCGAGGTCAACGCGACGAGCTCGGGCTTGATTGCGGGATAATGCGCGGCACGCTGCGCCTCGGCCTGTTCACCGGTCCAGGCAAGCGAGGCATAGTTGTGATGCCAGCTCGGATCCATGGACACGATGTCAGGCTTGCGCTCGCCCAGCGCGCCCGCCGCGCAGGCCCAGCAACGCAGCTCGATGTTGCCGGTATCGTCGAGCTCGGCCTCGTCGAACCCGATCAGCGATTTGAGATTGCCGGCCTCGAGCTTCCCGAGCAATCGGTTGTCCCACGCCAGCTCTGGATTGGAGTAGCGATCGGTTCCGGGAAAATGCGACATGCCGCCGCTCGAAAGCACGATCGTCTTGAGCCCGAGCGCTGTGACCGTGCGCGCCACCGCCTGTCCGAAAGCATAGCAGCGCTCCATGGTTGGCTGCGGCGGAAGATATGCGTTTACATAGATCGGCAGCACGGGATCGGTGTGGCTGAGATGCGTGAGCGGAATTCCGATCGCGTAGTCGATCCTGGCCGTGCTGGTGAAAGCGGGATCGAAGTTCTGCCGATAGAGCTGACGCACGATCTCGAAGGCGATCTCGCTCGGGATCTTCCAGTGGAACCTTCTTCCCGCGAACTCGCCGCTCGCCTCGCCGCCAACATGCACGGTGAACGGCGGCGCCGCGTTGTGAAAGAACTGCTCGGCGTGATCGTTGGAGAAGATGATCCAGAGGTCCGGCTCGAGCGCGCGCAGCCTTTTGCCGATGTCGGCGGCCACTTCCCGCACGTGCTCGGCGTTCTTCTTG
>DASXIG010000724.1:0-1704 GCA_036498105.1 Xanthobacteraceae bacterium
CCCCGCTAAGCGGCAAGCCGCTAAGCTCTGCTAGCGTTTCGGTCCCTTGACCCCCTCCGCGCGCTCCGCGAACCTGATCGCAGGCGACGGGACGAAGAACGGCTTTCCCGCTCCGAACAAAGAACTGGCAACAAACCAAAAATGACTACTTGACAGGAAAAGCCCCATACAAGTTCGAATCCGGCTTGCTCCAGCAGGGAGTCAGGAGCGAACTCGACCCCGGTCCGCGGCACGTCGAGCCGCGCCCAGTCCTGGATCTTCGTTCTCGTGCGTTGCAAGCCGAAAACTCGCATCCGGCAGTGCGACGCCGAGAGTGCAAGATGCAGCGGTTCAAGTCGGCTCGTTCAGCCCAGCGGTTCCTCAGCATGCACGCCGCCGTCCACAACATCTTCAATCTCCAACGCCATCTTGTGTCGCGCTCGACGCTCGGGGCCCAAGGCGTGGCCCTGAATCGAGCGTTGCAGACCCATGTAGAGAAAATCGAAGAACACAACCGAACGCTTGGTCGAAATTCGATGCGATCCCCGCTGCTGTCCGTGGCTCATCTTCGGTCGATGCCTTCTGCGCCCTGCCGGAGAGATCCAACATCGATACCGCCATCCAAGATTCGGAACGGAATCTGGCGGCAGCGCGCTCAGCAGACGCGGTGCGCCAGCAAACCGGCTTCGACACAATAAGTTTGCCGGCATTCGGCACTGACGCGATTCCGGCGCTCCTACAGCGCGGCCTTGCTGAACTAGATGCTAGCGCGGCGGCACGCGTGCAGGCGCATTTGAGTAGCCTGGGCACCGGCGGGGAAAACTGGGTCGCCGATGGGATGAAGCGCCTGGCACCGGCCGCGGCCGCAGCGGGCCACGAAGCGCCTCCCTTGTCCACATGATCGATTTGCAGGATGACGACGCTTACCGCAATGGCGCCCCACTGCGGCGCGCCCTCGTCGATCTCGGCGGTGCCCGTACCGCTCTTGCGGTGTCGTTGCGCAAAGGCGGCGAGCTGCTCGGCACCTTCAATCTCTGTCGCCCGGAACTCCGTCCGTTTGGTTCCTGTTTCGTCCGCGCCGTAGCGATTACCTCGACTGCCATATTAGCTCTAAGGGAGCGGCGCTGAGCGCGAGCCAGCGCCGAGGCAACGACACTGATGCGTTCGTTGGCTGGATCAGGAGCGCTCAAACCAAGCTGCGGGTGACCGCTGCGCTGCCACGTCTTCCAGAAACTGGGCGGCGCAGGACACCGATTGCTCCCAGGTAGGCAGCCCCGCAAAACGACTCCGTGCCGCCAGGCTCATCCGCGCCAGCCAGGCCCGATCTCTCGCCAAAGCCTCGAGATGCTGAGCGGCACTGGCGAGATCGTCTGGCTGCATGTGGAACCCACTCACTCCGTGCTCAATGAGGTCAGCCGAATCACTCTCGGCATGCGTCACAACCGGCAACCCCTGCGACAGCGCCTCCAGGTAGGCAATACTGTAACTTTCCGGATATGAAGGCACTGCCAAGACGTCGTTGTCAGCCAGACAGATGGCGACCTCGGTCTGGCTGCGCAGACCATGAAACTGCACCTGCTCCTGCCAGCCCATCGTCGCAATGTGCCGCCGCATCCGACCCACATAGGCGCGGTCGCGGTCCTGGCTGCCGAGCACCGTCAACCGCCAGGACGTGGCGGGGACGTGTTGGAGAACTGCAAGCAAGCGGTGTAGCCCTTTCAGAGG
>DASXIG010000725.1:0-1608 GCA_036498105.1 Xanthobacteraceae bacterium
GGCAGGCAAGGTCACGTAGACGCGATTGTCCTCGACCCTGACATTCACAGGCCGCAGCCGGTATTTCGGATCGCCGCAATGGCGGCCGGTCTCGATGTCGAACTCCCAGCCGTGCCAGGGACAGACGATGTTGCGACGGTCGGAGAAGCGAAGCCCGCGGCTCGTCCTGTCCGGCGCGATCTCTTCCTCCACCCGCGGGATCACTTTGCCCTGACAGACCGGGCCGCCGTCATGGGGGCAATGGTTCTCGTAGGCGGTGAGCCGCTCGCCTTGGCGGAAGATGCCGAACTCGAAATCATCGACACGCAGCACGCGATAGCCGCCCTCCGCGAACTCGCGCAATTCACCCACCATGATCTCGTTCATCGTTTCACCTTCTGTTTCACTCATTTGGTGCGCGGCGGTACCACATCTGCAAATCGAAGAAGTTGAGATCGGCCGCGCGCATGATGGCGCAGATCGCGGTGACTGCCTCGGTCGCATTAACGGGCTGTGCCCCAAATGGCGCAAGCTCCCGCGGCCGGCCCTCCGACTTGGCGGTGTAGAGCCGCACCGCCGCGGAAAACGCCCGCTGCAGGATTTCATCGGGGACGAGCTCAGGGGTACCGTTGCGCACGGCCTCCTCCGCCAGCGAACTGAATTTGCCGGCTGCGGCGGTGGCGTCCGCTTCCGCTACGGTCGAGGTCATTCGGCCGGCACGGCAACAGGCTGTGCCGGAATCCTCTTTCCCGGCTTCTCGCCGGATTTGGCCGGCGGCACTTCGAGATTGAACAGGCGCGCCGCGTTGAGCCCGAGGATGTTGCGCTTGGCCTGCTCGTTGAGGAACGGCAGCCTGGTGATCGAGCTCGGCGCGTCGAAGTCCCAATGCGGCCAGTCCGAAGCGTAAAGGAGCTGCGTCTCGGCGTGCATCGCCTCGAAGGTCGCCTGCGTGAGCTTCATGTTGCTGCGCTCGAGCGGCTGGCTGGTGTAGTACATCTCCTGCATGTACTCGCTCGGCCGGCGCTTGAGCAGCGGGCATTCCGAGGTCCGCATCATGTACTCGGTATCGAGCCGCTGCATCAGGAATGGAATCCAGGCGAGCCCGCTCTCGATCCAGATCAGCTTGAGCTTGGGGAACCGCTCGGGCAGCCCGTTGAGCACCCAGTTGGTCATGTGGACCATGTTGAAATGCGCAAACGACAGCGAGTGCATGCCGATGAAGCGGTTGAGCTGCTGGAACGACGGGTCGCCCCAGGTGAAGCCGGCATGGAAGCCGAGCGGCATGCCGGTCTCTTCCAATGCAGCGTAAAGCCGCATGTAGGAATTGTGCCAGACCGGCTTGTGGCGGGTGGAGGTGACGGAGAAGCCGACCACTCCCGGAGCGCCGGCAAAGCGCTCGACCGTCTCCACCGACGCCTCGGGATCGTTGAAGGGAAGGTAGAGCAACGCCTTTTGCCGTTTATCCTGCGGCAGGATCTGCTCGATCAGCCAGCGATTATAGGCATTGCCCAACGCGACTTCCGCGTCCGCCTGCGGATGCATGCCGAGCGAGAGCATGGGGGTGGGGAACACCACCATGTAGTCGATACCCATGGCATCCATGGCGCGCTGGCAGAGCTGCACCTGGCG
>DASXIG010000726.1:0-2577 GCA_036498105.1 Xanthobacteraceae bacterium
TCTTCGATCACACCCTCTTCTCCGCCGGTCCGCTCTACGACAAGAACCCGAGCCACGGCTGGACGCAGATCATCGAGCGCTACGACTGGAGCGAGGACAACAGCGCCGAAGTGGCAAAGGGTTGGATCAAGACCGCCAACGCCATTGCCACGCTTGCCTCGTCCCTTGGGCTCGACGCAGTCAGGCTCGCAGAATCCGTCAGGTCGTGGAACCGCTACTGTGTCGAAAGACATGACCCGGATTTCGGTCGAACCTTGATGATGGAGCCGATCGCCGCCTCGCCTTTTTATGCGGTGGAGCTCGCGCCGTCGATGCTCAATACCCAAGGCGGGCCGAGGCGCAATGAAAGGGGGCAGATCGTGCGGCCTAACGGCAAGCCGATCGCGAGGCTGTACAGCGCCGGAGAATTGGGTTCGATCTACAGCTACCTTTATCAGGGCACCGGAAATATCGGGGAATGCTTGGCGTTTGGCCGTATTTCCGGACGCAACGCCGCTGCCGAAGCGCCCTGGGATTAGGCATTGCCGGTGGATACTGAGCAAGCCTTTTAGGGGCTCCGGCACGATCGTCGCTGCGCGCCCTGCGGATCGCGGTGGTATCGAACTCCGCGATCTCGCCACCCTGGCGCGACAGCATCTCTTGAACGGGGTGGCAGTGCTTGTCGCGCTTGCACTCTCCCCGCCGGTCTGGGCGTAACCGGCCAATCCATCGGGCGGAAACTCGGTGGGTGCGCTGGGTCCCGGTCCCGGTGGGCCGGGTCTGTCGCCGTATAGCACGGGCACACCCACGGGCCGGGGTTTTGGTCCAAAGGGTCGAATTCCCGTTATTTCCGTCTGGTTCGCTGCCGCAAAGAGACCCACACCCATAGGGTGGGACCAAGGGTTCGAATCCGGTTCCCTCCAGCGGCGAGTCTGCGAACTCTCGGTCCCCCTCGAGATCCCGGGGCATGGCTGCCCCGGGAAGCCATCCGGAGCGACGCCGCTCAGGGCGCGTGGCGGTCGCGGGCACCCGGACGGTGGACGCCGAGGCCCCCGTGCTCCGGCTGAGAGCAACACAGCGTTATGGAATTGCGGCTGGACGCGCTACTACGCGCAAGAGAGCTGCCGATCGCGAACGAGCATACTCAGCACCGATGACACTTCGTGGTGACCGGTGCAGGTCGATGACAAAATCTTCACCGTCGCCGGAGGTGGAAGGGCGGTGGGTGGTCGGGGCGGACAGTGATCGCCGCTACGGGAGTCACCGAACGGCTGTCGGCGCGGCGGATCTCGAATGCCTGTACCAGCCGCGCCAGTACTAGAGTTGCCTCCGTTAGCGCGAATTGGGCGCCAATGCAGACGCGCGGGCCGATACCGAAGGGTAAATAGGCGAAGCGGTCGGGCTGCGCCGCGCCGGGCAGGAAGCGCGTTGGGTCGAACCGGTCCGGGTCACGCCAGAAGCGGCGGTGGCGGTGCAGCAGCCAGGGCGCGACCATCACGATGGCGCCCTTGGGGATCGCGATGCCCCCGGCCACGTCCGACTTGCGTGCAACCCGAAAGATGCCATAGGCCGGCGGGTAGAGCCGAAGAGCTTCCTGCACCGTCGCGCGGGTGTAAACGAGCCTCGTCAAGGCGTCGGTGGCGCGCTCGGGACCGAGATCAATCGGCGCCACCTCGGCTGCTATGCGCGTTTGCACCGAGTGAGCCGAGGCGACGAGAAATAATGCCCAAAAGAGCGCCACGGCGGTCGTAGCATGACCGGCCGCAATCATGGTCGCGACCTGATCTGCGAGGCGGCGGCGCGACGCCGCCCGGCCGCTGACGGGATCGGTTGCCATGAGGTCGAGAAGGTCGGATGCCGCGCCCTGTTCGGGGTGCAGTGGGGCCGTCTTTTCTTGGCGCGCGGTGATGATTTCCTCGATCAGCCCGAGCCAGCGATGACGAAATCGCCAGCGCGCGAAATCACGTGGCGCCGGCAACCATGACGGAAGCATAATTTCGATGACGCTCGGCTGGGCTAGACTCTCGCCATATTCGCGCAGCATCACTCGCATGCGTGGTGCGAATTCGCCCATGTCGAACGAGAACATCGCGCGGCCGGCGACCTCGATCGCAAGCCGGTGCATATGTTCGAGGAGATCGACCTCGTCCGGCTCCGCCGCGAGGGTCGCGACGAGCCGGTCTGCGACGGCGCCAACGTGGTGCGCCAGCATCGGCAAGGTGCGCGGTGCGAAGGAGGGTGCGACGGTGCGGCGCTGGATCTTCCAATCCTCGCCCTCGGCGAGGAACAAGCCGCAACCCACGATTGGGTAAAGGAGGCGTACCGTCGCCACGGTGCGGCCGTAGTTCTCAGCATTGTCGATTAGCACGTGGCGGATTGCCTCGGGGCAATTCAAGGTCAGCTGGACGCGACCAAATAGGCGCCGCGACAGCACTTCATCCTCGAACGCGCGAGCGGAGAAGGCTGCCAGCACGTTACGCCGCATCTGCGAGGCGAACTCACCCGGCGGCAGCGAGTCGCGGCTGGCAAGGGGCGGAGGAAAGTAAACAGCGTCCGCGATGGTTGTCGTCATTCGGCGAGCCTAGCGGTTTGCTTCTC
>DASXIG010000727.1:0-3119 GCA_036498105.1 Xanthobacteraceae bacterium
GGGGTCAGAAGGGGGGTCTCTGCGCGTACCGATCTCGTCAGGAATTTTCATCCGGAGTGCCCATCGTCATGGCCTGGGAAGGTCTCCTATCGCTCCTGGTTAACCACGATCAACCCCAGTCCTCATGGGCGAGACGCGTGACTGCAGGCGCGTCGTAATGCGGGTCAATTTTGGACGCCGATGACACGAGCACCGAAAGCGCCCTTTTGAGATGGCCAGAGGATCGGGAGGAGTTTTCTCTTTTCCAACCAATGAAGAACCGTCGGACTGATGAGGATCGCTTTACAGCGATTATCTCGAGCAGGTCGCCGTTGAGCGTGTGGGGAGCTTCTTCTTTCAACTGCATCGGTTAAAAGTACCTCTTAGGCAGGCGGACCATCCGCAGATCGCGTGGGCCAAGCTCGCTGCGCTCGCCGAGGGTGCGAGGCTCGCCACCCGCGAGGTGTGGGATTGACGGACCAGGGGAGAGGACAATGAAGCGGAGTGTCGACCGAATTCTGACCACCCACGTCGGCAGTTTGCCGCGACCGGATGAACTGATGGCGCTTTACGCAGCCAACGCATCCGACGACACTCTGCAGCCGCGGCTGCGCGCGGCCGTTGGCGACATTGTCCGGCAGCAGGCCGAATCCGGCATCGATATCGTCAACGACGGCGAGTACGGCAAGGCCATGCGAAGTTCAATGGATTTTGGCGCGTGGTGGTCCTACGTCTATCCGCGACTCGAAGGCTTTGAATTGCGCGAGGAGCAGGCCCAGAAGGGCCGTACTGCCTGGACATTCGGAAGCAAGGAACGCAAGGATTTCGCAGAGTTTTACGCCGCCGAGGCAAGCGCGGCCGCGAGCGCGGCCCGGCAGAGCGGTTCGAGCACCGCGCAGCTCTACGGCCTCACCTGCACAAGTCCTGTGAAATACGTGGGCCACGCTGCCATCAAGCGCGACATCGACAACCTCGCCGCGGTCGTGCGCGCCACCCAGGTCGAGGAGGCATTCATGACATCGGTCTCGCCAGCGACGCTGCAGATCTTACCGAACGCCTATTACAACGGCCCTGAGGACTACACCATGGCCTTGGCGGAGGCGATCCGCGAGGAATACAAAGCCATTGTTGATGCGGGCTTCATCCTGCAGATCGACGATCCCGCCTTGGTTGACATCTATGACTGGTGGTACTCGATGAACGACGATGTCGCTGGGTACCGGAAGTGGGCCGCGTTCCAAGTTGAGGCGGTGAACCAGGCCTTGCGAGGCATCCCGGAGGAGCGGGTTCGTTTTCACATTTGCTGGGGGAGCTGGCACGGACCGCACAAGGGCGACGTGCCGCTGAAAGAGATCGTCGACCTGCTCTTGCAGGTGAAGGCGCAGGGCTACTCGGTGGAGGCCGGCAACGTGCGTCACGAGCATGAATGGAAAGTGTGGAAGGACACGGAGCTGCCGGAGGGCAAAGTTCTGGTGCCCGGCGTCGTGAGCCATGCGACGAATGTGCTCGAGCATCCGGAACTCGTCGCCGATCGGATCGTGCGCTTCGCCCAGGTGGTCGGCCGCGAGAATGTGATCGCCAGCACCGACTGCGGCCTGGGCGGGCGCGTTCACCCACAGATCGCATGGGCCAAGCTGGCCGCACTGTCTGAAGGCGCAAAGCTCGCCACCAGACAGCTCTGGCACTGAGCCCGCGACATTCTTCGGAGGAAGCAATGAAAAAGGCAGTTCTGCCGCTCTTTTGCGGCGCGATGATCATCCTGCTCACCGGCATTCCGGGCATCGCACAACAGGTCGTCAAGATCGGTCTGATCATGACCTACACGGGTCAATTCACGGACGCCGCGGCCCAAATGGACCACGGCATCGCGCTGTACATGAAGGAGCATGGCGATACGGTGGCCGGCAAAAAGGTTGAGATGATCCGGAAGGACACCGCCGGAGTGCCGGATGCGGCCAAGCGTCTGGCGCAGGAGCTGATCGTCAACCAGGGCGCCGATATCCTGGCCGGCTTTGTGATCACGCCCGAAGCGCTGGCGGTCGCCGAACTCTCGACCCAATCCAAGAAGCTCACAGTGGTGATGAACGCGGCGACTTCGATCATCACTACGCGATCACCCTATATCACTCGGTCCTCATTGACCCTGCCCCAGAACTGCGAAGTGCTCGGGGCTTGGGCGTTCCAGAACGGCATCAAGCATGTGTTCACGATCGTTTCCGATTATGCTCCGGGCCATGACGCTGAGAGTTCCTTCCAACAAGCCTACAAGGCCGCCGGTGGCGAAATCATCGGCTCAGTTCGCATTCCTCTGGCGAATCCCGACTTCTCGCCCTTCGTTCAGCGCGCCAAGGATTCCGGTGCCGACTCGATCTTCGTGTTCGTTCCGGGGGGCTCCCAACCGGTAGCTTTGGCTAAAGCGCTGGTCGAACGAGGACTGGATCCGAGCAAGATAAAGATCATCGGACAGGGCGAGCTCTCAGACGAGAGTGCCCTGAAGGCGATGGGAGACAATGCCATCGGCATCGTGACGGCATTTCACTATGACTACGCGCACCAGTCTGCAACCAACAAGAGGTTCGTCGAGGCCTACAATGCCGAATTCAAGCGGAACCCGGATTTCTTCTCGGTCGGCGGGTACGACGGCATGCACCTCATCTACGAAGCTGTGAAGAAGACCGGCGGCAAGGTGGACGGCGACAGCCTGATCGGCGCCGTCAAGGGCATGAAGTGGGAGAGCCCGCGAGGTCCTGTGTCAATCGATCCCGAGACACGAGACATCATCAATACAGTTTACATACGCCGCGTTGAAAAGGTGAACGGCCAAGTCCAAAACGTCGAGATCGCCAAATTCGAAAACGTCAAGGACCCGGTCAAAGCACGGTTAAAGTAACTCGACCAAGCCTTCTCGGCGGCAAGCTCGACCAACCGAAGTTTCTGCAGCGTGGAGGTTTCACCAGCTTTAACTTACAGGTGGGTGGCGGGCCAAGAGGCGAAACTCCCCCTGCGTTCAGTATCGATAATTGCCCTTCTCCTAGTTGTCCGACGAGCCACGGACAGTCCACATCGCGGTTCTGCCTCCAGAATGTGCGCAACGCTCCCAGCGAGTGTGGGCCCGCAATGCGCGGTATTTGCCAGAGCAG
>DASXIG010000728.1:0-1691 GCA_036498105.1 Xanthobacteraceae bacterium
GAGCGAGAGCACGATGAACACGTCCATCGGGCAGTGCGCCGGCAGCCCCGCCGCGCGCACCTTCTGCGCAATCCCCATGCGGCGGTAGATCTCCATCGTCCGCGCATTGCAGCGCTCCATCTTGGGAAGGAACTGGGGCGCTTCCTTCTGCTCGATGACCGTGCAGCGCACGCCGCGCAGGCCGAGATCGACCGCGAGCGTCAGGCCGGTCGGGCCGGCACCGATGATGAGGACCTGGGTGTCCATTGCCGGATCGTTATACGATTTTCGCGATGTCATCCGTAGGGGCGACGCATGCGTCGCCCTCCATCCACAGCCGCGCGTGCCGAAAGAGGGCGAGGCAGGGTGCCGCGCCCTACGAATTGTCCTCGGCTGGAGCGAAGTCGGCGAGCTCGGCACCTTCCTGGACGAAATCGCCGACCGCGCATTTCAACGCCTTGAGGCGGCCGTCGGCGGGAGCACGCAGGGTGTGCTCCATCTTCATGGCTTCCAGCACCAGGAGCGGCGCGCCGCGCACGATCTCCGCCCCCGCTTCCGCCAGGATACGGGTGACGGTACCCGGCATGGGGGCAACGATCCGGCCCCCCGCGATGGCTTCCCCGGCGTCAGCGGCAAATGGATCCAACAAGTGCAAGGCGAGGTGCCCGCGCGGGGTGTCCAGATCGAGATCGCGGCCCGACCAGGCTGCGGAGCTCACCTCGGCCGCGTCGCCCAGGATGACCTCGAACTGCTCGCCCTCACGCGTCCTGAAGCGGAGCGGCGCCCGGGCACCCGCGAGCTCCAGTGAGATGCCGTCGCGACCATACCACAGCAGCGCGTCGTGAAGCTCGCTGCCCCGGCGGAAGCTCAGGCGGCGCGAGCGACGGCCCGCGAGCATCCACCCGTCAGTCCGGTTCCACGGCGAATTGCACGGCGCCATGGCCTGCTCTGCGCGCTCGCGCAGGAGTACGGCCGCGCAGGAGGCCGCGATATCTACCGGTGTCAGCGCGCCGCGAGCGGGCGTGATCGCCGCGAGCTCGCGCTCGATGAAGCCGGTGTCGATCTCGCCACTACTAACTTCGGGGCGCGCAAGCAGCGCCTGCAGGAAGGCGAGATTGGTCGTCACTCCCGTGATCTCGAATGCGCGCAGCGCCTCGCGCAGGCGTGCGAGCGCCTCGGCGCGGTCGCACCCCGAGGCAATGAGCTTCGCCAGCAAGGCGTCGTAATACGGCGTGATCGTATCGCCGCTGCGAAAGCCTGAATCGACGCGCACACCGTCGCCGGCCGGCTCGCGCCAATGCCGGATGGCGCCCGCGGCGGGCAGGAACCCTTTGTCCGCGTCCTCGGCATAGATGCGCGCTTCCATGGCGTGGCCGTTCGCTTTGATCTCGTCCTGAGCGAGCGGCAGCTTCTCGCCTGCGGCTATGCGCAACTGCCATTCCACCAGATCCGTCCCGGTGATTTCTTCGGTGACGGGATGCTCGACCTGGAGCCGCGTGTTCATCTCGATGAAATAGAATCTTTCCGCGTCGGCAATGAACTCGACCGTCCCCGCATTGACATAGCCCACCGCCTGCGCCGCCGCGCGCGCGGCGGCCGACATCTCCGCGCGCCGCGCCGGCGTGACCGCCGCGGACGGCGCCTCTTCCACCACCTTCTGATGGCGCCGCTGCAAGGTGCATTCGCGCTCGTAAAGCGTGACGACATTGCCG
>DASXIG010000729.1:0-2600 GCA_036498105.1 Xanthobacteraceae bacterium
AGCTCAACGCTGCCGGCCGCCTGCTGGAGGCGCAAAGGCTCGAGCAGCGCACGCTCTACGATCTGGAAATGATGGAGGCGAGCGGCTCCTGCGCGGGGATCGAGAACTAGTCGCGCTATCTTACCGGCCGCAAGCCGGGCGAGCCGCCGCCCACGCTGTTCGAGTATGTGCCGGACAACGCGCTCGTGTTCGTGGACGAGAGCCACGTCACCATCCCGCAGCTCGGCGGCATGTTCCGCGGCGACTTCAGGAGGAAGGCCACGCTGGCCGAATACGGCTTCCGGCTGCCGTCCTGCATGGACAACCGGCCGCTCCGTTTCGAGGAATGGGATGCCATGCGTCCGCAGAGCATCGCCGTCTCGGCCACTCCCTCCAGCTGGGAGATCGAGCAGGCCCACGGCGTTTTCGCGGAACAGGTGATCCGGCCGACGGGACTGATCGACCCGCCGGTCGAGGTGCGGCCGGCGCGCACGCAGGTGGACGATCTGCTCGGCGAGGTGCGGCAGGTTGCGGCCGCGGGCTATCGCGCGCTCGTCACCGTGCTGACCAAGCGCATGGCGGAGGACCTCACCGAATACCTGCACGAGCAGGGCATCCGCGTGCGCTACATGCACAGCGACATCGATACCATCGAGCGCATCGAGATCATCCGCGATCTGCGGCTCGGCGCTTTCGACGCCCTGGTCGGCATCAACCTGCTGCGCGAAGGTCTCGACATCCCGGAATGCGCGCTGGTTGCCATCCTCGACGCCGACAAGGAAGGTTTCTTGCGCAGCGAGACTTCGCTGGTGCAGACCATCGGTCGCGCCGCGCGCAACATCGATGGCCGCGTGATTCTCTATGCCGACACCGTGACCGGCTCCATGGAGCGCGCGATCGCTGAGACCAACCGCCGGCGCGAGAAGCAGGAGGCCTTCAATGCCGCCAACGGGATCACGCCGGAGAGCGTGCGCAAGGAAATCGCCGACATCCTCCAGTCGGTCTACGAGCGCGACCATGTGCTCATCTCCACCGGCGGCGGCCTCGCCGGCATCGGAGACGAGGGGTCTGCCGCGACCATTGGGCACAATTTCGAAGCCGTGATCTCGGACTTGGAGGAGCGCATGCGGGCGGCGGCGGCCGACCTCGACTTCGAGGAAGCCGCGCGCCTGCGTGACGAGATCAAGCGCCTGCGCACGACCGAGCTCGCGGTGATGGACGACCCGACGGTCAAACCGGGCGCGAGGTCACGGATGGGCGGCGCGAGATCAGGTGGGAGATCATCCCCGGCTGCTGCACCCGATCGCGGGCGCGAAGGCCGCGAAGGCCCGCGCAAGCCCACGCTCGATGAAATGGGCCCCGGCCCGCAGAAGGAATCGAAGCCCTATCGCCCCGGCCCGCGCTCGACCACCGGCCGGCCCGGCATGCGCGGCGGCTGGCGCCCGCGCGGGCGGTGACGGCTTCAGGAGCCCTGGCCTTCTTATTGCTTTGCTGCTTGGTCTCAGCTAAAAGCAGTTTGCGCAGTGAACGTTCGGATCGTTACGGAATTGTTCTCCGTTACTTTCCTTTGGGCGTCCCCATTCCCGGGCCGGGCTCTCGTGAACGCCAGACGCTTTGCGTCTCCGCCATACGGCTTCGATCCTGATGCGTATTGGTGCCTCGCTCTACGCCGCCGGCCGCACGCTAAACCACTGGAGCACTCGATGCGATCTCACAAATTCCATATCGGTCAAACAGTCCAGCCCCGGCCACTGAGCCGGAATCTCCCGGCAGGTTTTTATAAGGTGACCAGGCGAATGCCTGACAGGGCCGGCGAGTTCGAATATCGCATTAAAAGCATGAAGGAACTGCATGAACGCGTCGTGGCGGAAAGTGAATTGGTAGCAATGTAATATAGATTCAGTCGCTAGCAGGCGGCGCAACGGCGGCATCGGGCTGGTGGCTGCGCTCGAGCGCCTTGGCCACGAAACCGGAGGCCTTCATCTCCTCCACGAAAGCATGGAGATAACGCGGGGTGGCCTCGCGCCCGTCGAGGCGCGCGTGCTCAAACGTTCTAACTCGGGATACGGGCGTCTGCGCGCGACAGCTGACGGATCTCGCACTAGCTCGAAGGTGCTCCAAAAATTGCCGTCACGACTTTCTTGATGCCGAGCCCGATTTCAGGCGCCGCGCCTTCCTTCATCACGACCGTGCAGGTCATGCCGGCGCTGATCAACACGCCGGGTGGCACATGCGTGAGGTGGACCGTGACGGGAATGCGCTGCGCCAGCCGGACCCAGGTGAATGTGGGATTGACGGAAGAGAGAAGCTGTGGACCGTCCTTATTATCCTGGTCGGTGATACCTCTTGCGATACCTACGACGGTTCCTTGCAGTGCCGGGGATCCGTCCATGAGATAAATCTCGGCGCTCGCGTCGGGTCTGATATGCGGGATCTTGGTTTCCTCAAAATACGCCTCGACTCGATATGAATCGCTGTCGATCAGCGCCATCACCGCCTTCCCCTGCGACGCATAGGTGCCCTTCGCGAGATTGAGATTAGTGATGAAGCCATTTACCGGTGCTCGCACTTCAGTGCGCTTGAGGTTGAGCGAGGCCGTGTCGCGTGACGCGATTGCCTGC
>DASXIG010000730.1:0-1989 GCA_036498105.1 Xanthobacteraceae bacterium
GCGCCATGGCCGAACGCTTTGAGGCCGCGCTGCGCAAAGGGCTGTGGCATCCGCGCCGCAACGATATCGGTACAAACCTGGACTCACCGCTCTTTGAGGCTTCAGCGTGAATATCTTCGGTCGCCGTGGCGCGTGCCCTGGCCTCTCGGCGCCCATGTTGACCGGGGACGGACTGCTGGTGCGGTTCATGCCGACTGACCGCATTGGACTCAACGAGCTGCATGCGCTGTGCGCGGCGGCGCGCCGGCACGGCAACGGCACGATCGAAATTACAGCGCGCGGAAGCTTGCAGGTGCGGGGGCTTTCGCCGTGGTCAGCACCCGAGTTTGCACGAGAGGTATCCAACCTGGGCATGGCCGGTGCAGACGGCATCAACGTCATCACGGATCCCCTTGCCGATAATCCCGAACCGATCATCGATGCTCTGGCGGTGGCAGACGAGGTGCGACGAGCGCTCGCGCAGGTACGGCTCGAACTCTCGGCAAAGGTATCGGTGATCGTCGACGGCGGTAGCCGTCTCCATCTCGACCAACTTCCCGCCGACATACGGCTGCGGGCCATCGAGTCTGCGCAGGCAGCGCTCCTTCATGTGTCGATGGGCGGCAACGCGTCTTCTGCGACGCCGCTCGGAGCGATCGTCCCCCGCTCAGCCGCCACTGTGGTCATCGCTCTGCTCGACGCCATTGGCGCGCACGGCCCAGACGCGCGTGCAGGTGACGCCGTTCGCCGCGAGGGCAGCAAGTCTTTGCGTGCTCGCATTGCCGAGCATCTCCAATGCGTGCCGGACCCGCCGCCGCGCGCGCCCGCCGAGGTGATCGGGCAGCACCCGTTGCGAGGTGGATCCATTGCTCTGGGCGTCGCGCCGGCATTTGGACATATTCACGCCGACGCCCTTGCGGAGCTCGCCCAGGCAGCCGGCCGATACGGCGTGCAATTCGCGCAGCTCGCACCTGCGCGCGCACTGCTGCTGCTCGGCGTCGCTCCGCGAGACGCAACTGCGCTCGCTGAGGAAGCGGCGCGAGTGGGGTTGATCGTGTCCCCCGATGATCCGCGCCGGGTCATCGTCGCTTGTCCGGGCAAACCCGACTGCACCTCGGGATTGATTCCTGCGCGCGCCCTCGCAAGAGAGCTAAGCCAACATCTCCAGTGGCCTCATGCATACGCGCCAGGTGACGGCCGAGCGATTGTCCATATCTCCGGCTGCACCAAAGGGTGCGCCCACCCGAGCCCGGCTCCGCTGACGGTGGTCGGGACCGAGCGGGGCTGCGGCATCGTCCATCACGGCTCGGCACGGCACGCGCCGAGCTGTCACGTCGATCCCGCCGATCTCACGGCTGAAATCAAGCGCCTCACAGCGCAAACGAAGGAATCCGCGGATGCCTGAGCCGCAGATTTATCTGCGCAGCGGCGCCGCCATCTACGCGCGCTCGTTCGCCATCATCCGCACTGAATCCGACCTGTCGCGCTTTTCCAGCGAAGAAGCAGAAATTGCAATCCGCATGATTCATGCCTGCGGCATGGTGGAAGCCGCGGATCAGATCGTATTCGGAGGCCGTCTCGTCCCCGCGGCGCGCAACGCGCTCGCCGGCGGCGCGCCGATCTTGTGCGACTCCGAGATGGTGGCGCACGGCATCTCGCGGGCGCGGCTGCCTGCGCGCAACGAGGTCGTGTGCAGGCTTCGCGATGCGGCTGTACCTGGACTCGCGGAAAAGCTCGGCACGACCCGCTCCGCCGCCGCCGTCGAGCTGTGGCGTGAAAACCTGGCAGGCGCCGTGGTTGCCATCGGCAATGCGCCGACGGCACTTTTTCACTTGTTGGAATTGCTCGATCGTGGAGCACCCAAGCCGGCAGCGATCCTGGGCATTCCGGTCGGCTTCGTCGGTGCGGCGGAATCCAAACAGGCTCTGGCTGAGAACCCGCGCGGGATGCCTTTCCTCATTGTGCGCGGGCGCATGGGCGGAAGCGCCATGACGGCGGCTGCGATCAACG